>DASVVI010000265.1:0-7703 GCA_036386635.1 Longimicrobium sp. | reverse complement strand
CCGCTCGTAAACGTCGCGCGGGGACGCGATCCGGTCGCGCTCGCCGCGTACCTCCTCGGTGGCGCGGCGGCCGAGCTCCATGGCGGCCAGGATCTTGGCCGCCTTCGCGGGCCCGATCCCGTACACCTCGCAGATCGCGCTGGGCGGCGCCGTGAGGATGCGGCGCAGCGACTCGTGGCCGCTCCCGCCCTGCGCGGTCCAGCGGAGCAGGTCGCCGGCCAGGTCCAGCGCAGTCTTGGCGACCCTTCCCTCCTGGGCGGGCCTTCCGGTCTCGATCAGCAGCGCCAGCAGCTCCCGGGACGCGAGCGCCCGCGGACCGAGCAGGCGCAGGCGCTCGCGCGGCTGGTCGGCGGTAGGCCATTCTTTGATGGTGTAGGTGGTCACGGCGGGCATGGGGTGCGGGGGGCGCGGTTCGGGGCCCGGTATGGCACGGGCAGCCACGTGGGGCGGCCCCTACGGGATTCGGTGCGGTGCGACGGGCGGCGGAGCGCTGGCGGGCACGGGCGCGATAAATCGCAGCCCCTACCGGATCTGTGCGCCGCGCGCGGGCTTCGCCCCCTCTCTCGATAACAGAGGGCGGAGCCCTCTCCTGTTATCGGGAGAGGGGGCAGCGAGGAACGAGCGGGGGTGAGGGCCCCACCCCCAACATCACACCACACCCTCCGCCGCAGAAGCCCCTCCGCAAAACCGGTCCGCGCGGCGCCCCCAAACGCGCGCCACCGCACCCAAACGCAAGCGGGGGCGGAGCCGATTCCGGCCCCGCCCCCGCTCGCTGTCCCCTATTCCCTATTCCCTATTCCCCATTCCCCGCCGTTCACCCGTTCCGCCCGTGGCAGTTCTTGTACTTCTTGCCGCTCCCGCAGGGGCACGGATCGTTGCGGCCCACGGCGTTGGTGGCAGGGGCGGGGCGCAGGGCGCCCTCTTCCTCGCGGTTGGTGTGCAGCTGCGAGGGCTCCGGGGCGAGCTGCGCGTACGGGTTCACGCCCAGCAGCGGTGCGCGGCGCGGCGGCGGAGGCGGGGCCGGCTCCGGCGCGGGGGGCGGCGGGGACATTCCCGCGTCCTCCATCAGCTCCTCCTCGGTGCCCTGCGGGAAGCCGAAGAAGCCCATCGGCGGCGCCTCCATCGCCGGGGCGAGCTGGGCGCGGAAGGTGAAGCGCGACACGGCGCCGTAGAGGTCCTTCATCAGGTCCTCGAACATGTCGAACGCTTCCTTCTTGTACTCCACCAGCGGATCTTTCTGGCCCCACCCGCGGAAGCCGATCGACGCCTTGAGGTGGTCCAGGTCGTACAGGTGGTCCTTCCACTTCTCGTCGATGGTGGAGAGCACCACGAAGCGCAGCACCGCGTCCGTGGCCTCGCCGAAGCGCTCCAGCTTCTCCTCGAAGGCGGCGCGGGCGGCGTCCATCACGTACTCGCTCAGATCCTCGCGGCCGCTGAAGTCGTGGCTGGCACCCTCCTCGGTGGGGAGGCGGTCAGGGCTCATCCCGAAGTCGAGCAGGAGGCGCTGGCGGAGGGCGTGAAGCTCCCACGACTCGCTGTCGCCGCTGGCGTACTCGTCCAGCAGCACGGGGAGCGCGTGCTCCACCATGTCCCACACTTCGGCGCGCAGCTCGTCGCCGCCTTCCAGGGCAAAGGTGCGCAGATCGTAGATGACCTCGCGCTGCTGGTTCATGACGTCGTCGTAGTCCAGCAGACGCTTGCGCGCCTCGAAGTTCTGCATCTCCACGCGCTTCTGCGCACCGCCGATGGAGTTGGTGATCCAGGGGTGCGTGATCACCTCCCCTTCCTCGGCCCCCATGCGGTCCATGATGGACGCGATGCGGTCGGAGCCGAAGAGGCGCATCAGGTCGTCTTCCAGGGAGAGGAAGAACTGCGACGCACCCGGGTCGCCCTGCCGGCCGGCGCGGCCGCGGAGCTGGCGGTCGATGCGCCGGCTCTCGTGCCGCTCCGAGCCGATGATGTGCAGGCCGCCCATCTCGGTGACCGCCTTCCCCTCCGCGTCCGTCGTCTGGCGCGGCTCGGTGACGCCGCCGCCCAGCTTGATGTCGGTGCCGCGCCCGGCCATGTTCGTGGCGATGGTGACGGCGCCCGGCTGCCCGGCGAGCGAGACGATCTCGGCCTCGCGCTGGTGGTACTTGGCGTTCAGCACCTCGTGCGGCACCCCGCCGCGCTTCAGCATGCGCGACAGCGTCTCGCTGGTGTCCACGCTCACCGTACCGACGAGCACGGGAAGCTCCAGGGCGTGAAGGCGGCGCACCTCCTCCACGATGGCGTTCAGCTTCTCGCGCTTGGTCTTGTAGACCAGGTCGTGGCGGTCGTCGCGCACGATGGGACGGTTGGTGGGGATCACCATCACGTCGAGCCCGTAGATCTGGTGGAACTCCCCTTCCTCGGTCTCCGCGGTGCCCGTCATTCCGCAGAGCTTGTCGTACATGCGGAAGTAGTTCTGGATGGTGATGGTGGCCAGCGTCTGCGTCTCGGCCTTCACGGAGACGCCCTCCTTGGCCTCCACCGCCTGGTGCAGCCCGTCGGACCAGCGCCGGCCCGCCATCATGCGGCCCGTGAACTCGTCGACGATCATCACCTGCCCGTCCTGGATGACGTACTGCTCGTCCTTGTTGAAGAGCGCGTACGCCTTGAGGAGCTGGTGGATGACGTGGATCTTCTCGCTCTTCTCCGCGTACTCGCGCTCCAGCTCGTCCACGCGGGCGCGGCGCTCGTCCACGCTCAGCCCCTCCTGCAGCTCCACCCGGTGCACCTCCTCGGAGATGTCCGGGACGATGAAGGCGTCGTGCTCGTTGGGCGCCAGCACGTCGAGCCCCTGGTCGGTCAGGTGCACGTTGTGCCCCTTCTCGTCCATGGAGAAGAGGAGGTTCTCCTCCAGCTCGTGGACGCGCTTCTCCATCATGTAGTCGCGCTCCACCTTGCCGATGATCTTCACCAGCCCGGGGTCGTCGGCCAGCATCTTCTGGAGGCGCTTGTTCTTGGGCGCGCCGCGCCGGGCCAGGAAGAGCTTCTCCCCCGCCCCGTACGTGTCGCCCGCCGCGATGTTCTGCTCGGCCTGGGCGATGAAGTCGTTGACCAGGCGGTTCTGGCGGCGGTACAGGTCGGCCACCGACGGGTTGTAGCGCGCGTACGCCGCGTTCGTCTCGTTCCCCACGGGGCCCGAGATGATCAGCGGAGTGCGCGCCTCGTCGATGAGCACCGAGTCCACCTCGTCCACGATGGCGTACGCGTGGTGGCGCTGCACCCGCTGGTCCAGCGAGTGCACCATGTTGTCGCGCAGGTAGTCGAAGCCGAACTCGTTGTTGGTGCCGTACGTGATGTCCGCGTGGTACGCGGCGCGGCGCTCGGGGGTGTTGGGCTCGTGCAGGTCGATGCACCCCACCGTGAGGCCCAGGAAGCCGTACAGGTGCCCCATCCACTCCGCGTCGCGCTGCGCCAGGTACGAGTTGACCGTCACCAGGTGCGCGCCGCGGCCGGTGAGCGCGTTGAGGTACAGCGGCAGGGTGGCGACGAGGGTCTTCCCCTCGCCGGTGGCCATCTCCGCCACCTTGCCCTGGTGCAGCGTGATGCCGCCGATGAGCTGCACGTCGTAGTGCACCATGTCCCACTTGATGGGCTGCCCGGTCACCATCACCTCGCTGCCCACCAGGCGCGCGGCGGCCGCCTTGACGGTGGCGAAGGCCTCGGGAAGGATGTCGTCGAGAATGCCTTCCAGCGCCTCCTTGCGCCGCTCCTCCGCCTCGCCGATGCGCTGGGCGATCCCCTCGCGCTCGGCGGCCACGAGCGTGGCGCGCTTCTCCTCGCGCAGCTCGGCAAGCTCGGCCTCCACTTCGGCGACGGCTTCGCGGATGCGGGCGCGGAAGCGCTCCGTCTGCCCGCGCAGCTCGTCGTCCGGCAGAGCCTGCAGCCGCTCGAACTCTTCGTTGATCTGCTCGATGATGGGGGCCAGCCGCTTCAGCTCGCGCTGGTGGCGGGTGCCGAACAGGGCCTGGACGATGGTCTTCAACATGGACGTACCCTTCGCCTTACAAACGGGGAAGCTCCCGGTACAACCCGCGGCGCTCGACCAGCGCGCGGACCGCATCGGGAACCAGATATCGAATCGTTTCTCCGGCCGCGGCGCGCCGGCGCACTTCGGTTGCGGACACGTCCACCCGCGTTACCGCCACGCTGGTGGCGGGGATGGGCGCGTCCGGCGGCACTCCCGCGCCGTCCCGGGAGAGGACGGCCACGCGGGCCAGCCGCAGGATCTCGCCCGGCTCCCTCCACCCGGGGATCTCGCGCAGGTTGTCCGCGCCGATCAGCAGCACCAGCTCGTCGCCCGGGTGGCGCGCCGCGAGCTCGCGCAGCGTGTCCACCGTGTACGAGGGCCCTTCGCGGCGCAGCTCCAGGTCGTCGGCCTCGAAGCGGGGGTCGCCCTCCACCGCGGCCCGCACCATCTCCAGCCGCGCGGTGGCGGAGGCCTGCACGGTGCCCAGCTTGTGCGGCGGCACGGCCGACGGGATCCAGAGGACGCGTCCCAGCCCCAGCGCCTCGCACGCATCGGAGGCGACCACCAGGTGCCCCAGGTGCGGCGGGTCGAAGGTCCCGCCGAAGACCCCGATGCGCATTCCGCCTGCGGGCGCCCCTACGCCGGCGGAAGGGTGCGCGCTTCGGGGCTCTGCGGGTAGCTCTGCCGCAGCTTTGCGCGGGTCTCCTGCGCCTCTTCCTTGTACCCCACCCGGTCGTACGCCAGCGCCATCTGCAGCAGCGCCTGCGGTGCCGTGGGCGTGTCCGGGTACTCGGTGGCCGCGCGCTGGAAGTAGATCACCGATGCGTCGAAGGCGCCGCGGCGGAAGTACCACATCCCGGCCTCGTACGACTTGCGCGCCAGCTTGTCGCGCAGCTCCGCCACCCAGAGGCGCGCCCGGTCCGACCGCGCGGTCTGCCCGTAGTACTCCACGTACGAGCCGCAGTACAGCAGCGCCGTCTCGGTGTTCTCCTGGTCCAGCGCCGTCTTGGGCGACAGGGTGCGGTACGCCTCGCACACGCCGAAGCGCGCGTCTTCCTGGCGCGGCGTGGCGGGAAACTCCGTCACGATGCGCAGAAAGGTGGTGGCCGCCATCAGCTGCTCGTGCGTCTCCATGCGCGCGCGCCCCAGGGCGTACAGCCCCTCCGGGAGGCGCGGGTCGCCGGCCGAGGCGTCCACCCACGTCTGCAGCAGCTCCGCGGCGCGGCCGAAGCGGCGAGCCTCGTACGCGGCCATCCCGCGCTGGTACGCGGTCTCGGGAGTGAGCGGGGGCGGGGCGCGGAACACCGAGCAGCCCGCGGTGGAAAGCGCCAGGATCAGGGCCAGCGGCGCGCAGCGTGTAAGTAGCTTGGGTCTCATGGGTGCCGGTACCCCGATGGGCGGGGCATTGTTCAACGGTCGTTGTCGGAAGTCTGCGTGCGCCCCCCGGCGCCCTCGCGCTGCCGTTCCAGCATCCCCAGGTACGACGACACCTGGGCGTTGCCGGGGTTCTGCTCCAGCGTCCGGCGCCACTCCGCCCCGGCTTCCTCCACCCGGCCGGCGCGGTACAGCGCCAGCCCCAGGTTGGCGCGCGCGGCGGCGAAGGAGGGGCGGGCTTCCACCACGCCGCGCAGCTCGGCCAGCGCTTCGTCGTGCCGGCCCACCTCAACGAGAAGGCGGCCCAGCTTGTTTCGGATGTCCAGGAACTGGGGGCGCAGCACCAGCGCCTTGCGGTACTCGGCCAGCGCCTCGTCCACCCCACCCGCCTCTGCGTACAGGTCGCCGAGGTCCTGGTGCAGGTTGGCCAGCCGCGCCGCCGCCGCGCTGGGAAAGCGCCCGCCGGACTTCTCCTCGTCCGCCCCCGCGGCGTGGGCGAACGACTCGCGCGCCTCCTCGGTGCGCCCCAGATCGTTGAGCGTGATGGCGCGGTTGAGGTGCGCCTCCACGTACCCGGGGTTCAGCTCCGTGGCCCGCCCGAAGGCTTCCAGCGCCTCGTCCGTGCGCCCGACCAGCGACAGGCAGAGCCCCATGAGGTTCTGCACGTCCGGGAACTCGGGGTGGCGCTCGGCCACCGTCTGCAGGTCGGCCAGGGCGGCGAGGTACGCGTTGCGCGCGTATGCTTCTTTGGCGCGCGCCAGGAGCTGCTCCGTCGTGGCTTCGGGGGCCATCGATCCTCCGCTGGGGGATGGGCGCGAAACCGGGGGAAGATAGGCCCTCCCCCGGCCCGCGAGCAAGGCGCCGGGCGCGCGGCGTGCATTCTTACGGCTTGTCTCACGCGGAGGCGCGGAGACGCAGAGAAAGAACAACAGAGAAAAGCCTCACACAGAGAACACAGAGGGAACTACAAGCCACAGAGGAAGCCTTAAGCTGTTCTCTCTGTGTCTCTGTGTCTCTGTGTGAGCCTGCGGTTGCGGTTCTCTCCCGCGTCTCCGCGCCTCCGCGTGAGACTTTTTCAGCCCGCGCGCTGCACAGCGCGGGCGGCGGCGCGGGCGGCGGCGGCGCCCACCGGGTACAGCGCCCACTCCGGGCCCATGCGGATGGCGAGGCGCGCGAGCCGCTCGGCGCGTGGCACGCGGCGGCGCATCCAGGCGAGCAAGGGGTAGCCGGAGGGGAGGTCCAGCGTGGCGCTTCCCTGGTCGCAGGGGAAGCCGCCGCGGCGCGCGACGCCGGCGATGATGGAGCGCGCCAGCACGATGCGCAGTGTCTCGTGGGCAGGCGTGCGCGCCATCCACCCCACGGCCACGTACCTCCCCGCGGCGTCCAGGCGGAAGGCGTCCGCGGGGGCGCCCTCGCGGCGGCGGAGGCCGTCGGCCATCGCCAGGACGCTGCGGAAGAGCTCGGGACGCCAGTGCTCCGCCGTCCAGCCGTCTACCTCGCGGCGGTCGTCGGGCGTGCAGGCGTCCATGGCGTCGGCGAGGACCAGGAGGTCGCGCAGGGCGCCGCGCCGCTCCGCGTGCTGCTCGGTGGCGTGGTGGAGGACGTACCAGAGGTGGTCCGCCGGGTGGAGGGCGTACAGCCCAGGCAGCGAGGGCGCCGGCACCAGGCGCCGCTCCGGGGCTCCGTGCGTCCCCGGGACGGAGGTGTGGACCTCTACCGGGAGCGAGTCGTCCGTGGCGCGCAGCCGCAGGGCGTGGGCCCCCGGCGCGCCGACCGCGCGGTAGCCCAGGCGGTCGATCTCCTCCGCCAGCACCGCGGCTTCGGCGGGGCTCGCGTAGACATCCACGTCCGACAGGTCGGGGGCGCCGCGGCGCAGCACCGCGACCGCGCCCTTCATCACCGCCACCGTGAGCCCACGCCGCCGCGCGATCGACCGGATCTGCTGTAGCGCCGCGCGCGCGGAGAGCACGCGCTGGAGCTCGGTCAAGCGCGCGTGGCGCACCACCCCCGCGTGCTCTTCGCCGGGGGCCCGCGCGTCCAGCGCGTCCGCCAGGGGCATCGCCATCCGCTCCACGCGCAGGAAGAGCTCCCACGCGGCGGGTGAGGCCGGCGGGAGCGGCGGAGGGACGGCGGCGGACGCGAGCACGTGCAGCGCCCAGCCGCGGAGCCGCAGGGCCCCGTCCACGGCGGACTCGGCGGAGGGTGTCATGATGGAACCGGGTGGCATCCCCGCGGGGGAACTGCGCGCCCGGCGGCGCGCTCAGCCCCGGCCGTAGCGGTCTTCCAGGCGGATGACGTCGTCCAGCTCGGGGGTGCTGACCTCGAGGATGAC
>DASVVI010000264.1:0-2418 GCA_036386635.1 Longimicrobium sp. | reverse complement strand
GGTCAGGGGTCGCACCTGCTCAAGGTGCGCACGGATACGACCTCCGGGCTGGAGGGGCTCCTCGCCGAGATCCAGAGCTGGCCCGGAGTGCAGTGGACGAACACCAGCATAGTCCTATCGACCATCAAGGAAACCGCTGTGCTCGGCCTTCGGCCGCGCGTGCAGGCGGAGCGGTAGCAGGACCACAACGCCCTTCAACCCGAGCAAAAGGAAGGAGCTCCAATGCCCAAGACCGCCGCCCGCTTCGACACCCTGGCCGCCGCCACCTGGGAAGCAGACGATAGCCGGAACGGAGATGGCGCCGCACGCGGCCCCATGGACATCGAAGGAATCTTTGGCAAGAACACCTTTGGCCTGGCGGAGATGCGCGCGCGCCTTCCCAAGCAGGTGTTCAAGGCACTGATGAACACCGTGGACCGCGGCGAGGCGCTGGACGCCAGCGTGGCCGACGCGGTGGCGCTCGCCATGAAGGAGTGGGCCACCGAGCGCGGCGCGTCGCACTTCACGCACTGGTTCCAGCCGCTCACCGGCTCCACGGCGGAGAAGCACGACTCCTTCATCACCCCCAACGTGGGCGGGGGCGCCGTCGCCGAGTTCAGCGGCAAGGAGCTGATCCAGGGCGAGCCGGATGCGTCGTCGTTCCCCTCCGGCGGGCTGCGCGCCACCTTTGAGGCCCGCGGCTACACGGCGTGGGACCCCACCTCGCCGGCATTCATCGTGGACACACCGGCCGGCTGCTACCTCTCCATCCCCACGGCGTTCGCGTCGTGGACGGGCGAGGCGCTGGACGTCAAGATCCCGCTCCTGCGCTCCATCGCCGCGCTGGAGACGCAGACGCGCCGCGCGCTGGCGCTCTTCGGCGACACGGCGGAGCGGGTGGTGGCCACCTGCGGGCCGGAGCAGGAGTTCTTTCTGATCGACCAGGAGTTCTTTTACCGCCGCCCCGACCTGGTGACCACCGGGCGCACCCTGTTCGGCGCCAAGCCGCCGCGTGGGCAGGAGCTGGAGGACCACTACTTCGGCTCCATCCCGGACCGCGTCCTCGCCTTCATGACCGAGGTGGAGCGCGAGCTGTACAAGCTGGGCGTGCCGCTGCGCACGCGGCACAACGAGGTGGCGCCGGGCCAGTTCGAGATGGCGCCCATCTACGAGAACGCCAACCTCGCGGCCGACCATCAGCAGCTCGTGATGATCACGCTGCGCAAGGTGGCGCGTAAGTACGGGCTCGCCTGCCTCCTCCACGAGAAGCCCTTCGCCGGCGTCAACGGAAGCGGCAAGCACCTCAACTGGTCGCTGGGCACCGAGAGCGCCAACCTGCTTGAGCCGGGCGACACGCCGCACCAGAACATGCAGTTCCTCTTCTTCTGCACCGCCGTGCTGCGCGCGGTGGAGCGGCACCAGGACCTGCTGCGCTCGGCCGTGGCCTTCGCCGGCAACGACCACCGGCTAGGGGCCAACGAGGCGCCGCCCGCCATCATCTCCGTTTTCCTGGGGACGCAGCTGGCGGACGTGTTCGACCAGATCGAGCAGAGCGGCACGGCCACGTCCAGCAAGCAGGGCGGGCTGATGGGGCTCGGGACGCACGTGCTTCCGCACATCCCGCAGCACGCGGGCGACCGCAACCGCACCTCGCCCTTCGCCTTCACGGGCAACAAGTTCGAGTTCCGCGCGCTGGGCGCCTCGCAGTCCGTCTCGTGGCCGGCCACGGTGCTCAACACCGTCATGGCCGAGTCGATCGACGAGCTTTGCGCCGCCCTGGAGGCGGAGGTGGAGAAGGGCACTTCCTTCGAGGACGCCCTGCAGCAGCTCATCGCGACCGAGATCCGCCGCGTGAAGCGCATCGTCTTCAACGGCGACGGGTACAGCGACGATTGGCAGGAGGAGGCGGAGCGCCGCGGCCTACTGAACCTGCGCACCACGCTGGACGCGCTGGAGACGATGGTGAGCGACAAGAACACGACGCTCTTCCAGAAGTACGGTGTCCTCTCGGCCCGCGAGCTGGAGTCGCGGCACGAGATTGCCCTGGAGACCTACTTCAAGACGATCAACATCGAGGGCGAGACCACCGCGGACGTGGCCGCCACGATGGTGCTGCCCGCGGCGTTCCGCTACATGAACGACCTCCTCGCCGCCGCCGAGCGCGCCGCGGACATCAAGCTGGACGCGCGCGGCCTGCACTCCACGCTGCGCGAGCTGAATGGCCTGATCGACGAGCTCCGCGACGCCCTCGACACCCTGCGCACCCACAACGCCGAACTGGGCGGCGACGACGTGCACTCCAAGGCCTACCACATGCGCGACAACATCGTCCCCGCGATGCTCGCCGTGCGCTCAGCCGTGGATCGCCTGGAGAAGGTCGTCCCCGACGACATGTGGCCGCTTCCGACGTACCGCGACATGCTGTTCGTGAAGTAGCTG
>DASVVI010000263.1:0-3711 GCA_036386635.1 Longimicrobium sp. | reverse complement strand
GAAGACCTCGGCGGCGCACTCGTCCACGATCTGGCGCTGGCGGCGCAGCTCCTCGGCGGTGGATACCAGCGGGATCATGATCTCCGGGCACACCGTCACGCCCTCACGCTGCACGGCGACGGCGGCTTCGAAGATGGCCTGCGCCTGCATCCAGGTGATGTCCGGATAGCTGATCCCCAGGCGGCAGCCGCGGTGGCCGAGCATGGGGTTGCTCTCGTGGTGCTCCTCGACGCGCATGCGCAGCCGCACCGGGTCCAGCCCCAGCTTGCGCGCCAAGTCCCGCGTTTCCGCCGCGCCCTGCGGGAGGAACTCGTGCAGCGGCGGGTCCAGCAGGCGGATCGTGACGGGGAGGCCGTCCATTGCCCGGAAGATCCCCTCGAAGTCCGAGCGCTGCATGGGGAGCAGCTTGGCGAGGGCGATGGCGCGCTTCCCCCCGTCCTCGGCCAGGATCATCTCGCGCACCGCGTCGATGCGGTCGCCCTCGAAGAACATGTGCTCCGTGCGGCACAGCCCGATCCCCTCCGCGCCGAAGCGGCGCGCGACGGCGGAGTCGTGCGGCGTGTCCGCGTTGGTGCGCACGCGCAGGGTGCGGTAGCCGTCCGCCCACTCCATCAGCCGCTGGAAGTGTGGAGACAGCTCCGGCTCGCGGGTGGGGACCTGTCCCAGGATGACGCGCCCGGTGCTCCCGTCCAGGGTGATCCAGTCGTTCTCGTGGACGATGGTCTCGCCCACGCGGAAGCGGCGGTACGCCTCGTCCACCTGCACCTCGCCCGCGCCGGCCACGCAGCACTTCCCCATCCCGCGCGCCACCACCGCCGCGTGCGACGTCATGCCGCCGCGCGCGGTGAGGATCGCCTGCGCGGCCACCATCCCGTGGAAGTCCTCGGGGGAGGTCTCGCGCCGCACCAGGATCACGGGCTCGTGCGGCCCGCGCTCCGCCGCCTCGTCCGGGTTGAAGACCACGCGCCCCGATGCCGCGCCCGGTGACGCGGGGAGCCCCGTCGTCAGCACGTGGACGCTGGCGCCGGGGTCGATCATCGGATGAAGGAGCTGGTCTAGCTGCTCCGGCTTCACCCGCAGCACCGCCTCCTCGATCGAGATCACCCCCTCGTCCACCATGTCCACGGCGGTGCGCACCGCGGCGGCGGCGGAGCGCTTGGCGGAGCGGGTCTGCAGGAGGAAGAGGTGCCCGCGCTCCACCGTGAACTCCAGGTCCTGCACGTCGCGGTAGTGCGTCTCCAGCCGCTGCTGCGCGGCGAGCAGCTCGTGGTACGCTCCCGGCAGCGCCTTCGCCATCCCGTCGATGTGCAGCGGGTCGCGGATGCCGGCCACCACGTCCTCGCCCTGCGCGTTCACCAGGAACTCGCCGTACAGGCAGCGCTCGCCGGTCGACGGGTCGCGGGTGAAGCAGACGCCCGTCCCCGAGTCGTTCCCCATGTTGCCGAACACCATGGAGCAGACGCTCACCGCCGTCCCCAGGTCGTGCGAGATGTTGTTGATGCGGCGGTAGGCGATGGCGCGCGGCGTGTTCCACGACCTGAAGACGGCCTGGATGGCGCCCCACAGCTGCGCCTTTGGGTCGGTCGGGAAGTCGTTGCCGGTCGCCTCGCGCACCAGCGCCTTGAACTCGGCCACGAGCGCGCGCCAGTCGTCGGCGGAGAGATCGGTGTCTTCGCGGACGCCGCGCCGCTCCTTGGCGTGCTCCAGCAGGTGCTCGAAGCGCTCGCCGCGGATGCCGAGCACCACGTTGGAGTACATCTGCACGAAGCGGCGGTACGAGTCGAGGGCGAAGCGCTCGTCTCCGCTCTCCGTGGCGAGGGCGGCGGCGGTCTCGTCGTTGAGGCCGAGGTTGAGGATGGTGTCCATCATCCCCGGCATCGACACCGCGGCCCCGGAGCGCACCGACACCAGCAGCGGCCGCCCGCCCCCGCCGAACGTCTTCTCCGTCGCCTCCTCCAGACGGTGCAGCGCCGCGTCCACTTCGGCCGGGAGCGCGTCGGGGTAGCCGCCGGTGCGGATGAAGTGGCGGCAGCACTCGGTAGTGATGGTGAAGCCCGGTGGCACGGGCACCCCGATGCGCGCCATCTCCGCCAGCCCGGCGCCCTTGCCGCCGAGCAGCTCCTTCATCTCCCCGCTCCCCTCCGTCTGATTCGCGCCGTAGAAGTAGACGTGCTGCTCCGCCATGTGCCGCTCTCGTGTGGGTTCCTGGATCAGGGCTTCTCGGCGCGCGCCGGTGGCAAGATCAGAGCCGCCTTTCTGCCGTCCTGACGTACCGCCTCCCGTCACGCAGTCCTCGCGGCACGCGCAGTAGATCCTTCGCTCCGCGCCAAGGCATCCGTGGCGGGGCGAGGATGGAGCGGCGCGTCGCTCAGGATGACAAAAGGGGTGATGGGTCGCACCCCCCTTTGTCATCCTGAGGGAGCCGCCCGACGGATGCCTACAGTGCGCCGATGCCCGGCGGCGACCGAAGGATCTAGCCCGCGAGGCAGGAGATCCGCCCACGCGCAGTAGATCCTTCGCTCCGCGCCAGACATCCGTGGCGGGGCGAGGACAGAGCGGCGCGTCGCTCAGGATGACAAATGGGGGGGCGCGACGGCGTCATCTCCGCTGCTCAGGTGCAGCGCCCGGCCAGCGTGCGCACGAGGGCGGCCGCGCGGGCCTTGTCCGCGCCGGCGGAGGCGTTCACGGTGCGGCCGAGGGCGGCGATGCGGTCCGCCTTCACGGTGTACTCCGCGCCTGACTTCGTGCAGAACCGCGCCTCGGAAGTGCGCGACTGCTCCTCCACCCAGCCAAGCACCTCCACCATCCTTCGCAGCGCGGCCGGTGCGTGCGTGCCGCGTGGGTACAGCGACAGGTAACGCGCGACGGTGATCTCCGCGAGGCCGAAGAGGCAGGTCGGGTCCCCCTCGCACTCGCCGGGGAGCTGCTGGTTGGCCGCCTCCCACGCGATCGCCTCGCCGATGGGGAGCGCGCGATAACGCCTCTGCAGCGCCCATAGCGCGTCGGCGTCGACGTACCACTGCCCCTGCGACTCGCCGTACGTGATCTCGCTGCTGTCCGCGCGGATACGTCCCTCGCGCAGCGGCCGCGCCTCGGAGCCGCCCTGCGCCGTGCGCGCGTGCTCGTCCAGCGCCTTCTGGAGGGCGCGCAGGCGCAGCAGCCCGAGCTCGCCCTTTGCCGCGGGCGCCGTGGCTGCGGCCGCGGCGTCGGTGAGCACGTTCACCAGCCGCGCGCGCGTGGCAAAGGGCGCCTGCTCCTGCGCCACCGAGCGCGCCGCGATCCTGCGCAGCGCCGGGAGCGGGTTCGCGGCGTCGTACGGCACCGTCAGGTCTCGCCGCACCCACCCGCGCGCGCCGTCGGCCGTGCGCACGCGCACCCACTCGCCCGTCGCGGCACCCTCCACCGTCAGCGGCATCGCGATGTCGAGTGTGCGCACGGCGGCCCCAGTCGCGGCGGGGGTGGCGCGCAGCCGCACAGCATCCACCGTCGCGACGCGCGCCTGCGCCGCCAGCGGTGAGGACGCGAGGACGAGGAGGCACAGCATCCACGTGCGCCGGCCGAACGGTGCTCTAAGCATGTTGTCCAGTGGTTGGGATGATTCCGCGGAATGCCCATCCGAACGGATAGCCGCTCGGTGGGCGACGCGCAACGCCGCAGCAAGAACTGGAACGCCCCCGGGCCGCAAAGGACCGGGGGCGCTCTTCCGTGGAG
>DASVVI010000262.1:0-2180 GCA_036386635.1 Longimicrobium sp. | reverse complement strand
GTTGGCAATGTTTCGCCGGTGTGGCGCCTGGCTCTGCTCGGCGGGCTGGTGCTCGGCGGGGCGGCGGCGTGCGAGCAGGGTCTCACCTCGGCGCCGGGTGGCGCCGTCGCGAACGTCACCCAGGGGTCGGGGAGCATCACCGGCCGTGTCGTTTCGCTGGCAGGCCAGCCGATCGCGGGCGCCCAGATCACCACCCCCGCCGGCGCCGCCGCGGTCACGAACGCCGATGGTGCCTTCATCATCGGCAACCTGCCGGCGACGGAGCGGCTCGCGGTGAACGTGGCGGCGCCGGGGTTCGCCACCGGCACGGCCATCTACCGCGTCAACTCCGGCACCACTTCGCGGCGCGAGGTCGTGCTGATGCCGCGCGGCGAGGCGGTTGCGGTAAACGCGGGGACGGGCGGCGTGGTGTCGTTCGCAGGCGGCGGCCGCGTGACCATCCGGCCCAACGCGTTCCAGGGCGTGGGGCCGGGTGAGATGGTGCAGGTGAGCGTCACCTACTTCGATCCGGAGTCCAACCGCCAGCTCAGCGCCGCGCCGGGCGACTTCAGCGCCACGGAGCAGGACGGCACTGCGTCGCAGCTGGAGACGGCGGGGATGATCGACATCCGCGCGACGAACGCGCAGAACGCGCCGCTCAGCCTGGCCCCGGGACAGACCGTCACCGTCAACTTCCCGGACCGCGATGGCCCCGCGATGGCTCCGTGGGGGCTGTACAGCTTCGACCGCACCACCGGAACGTGGGTGGGCGCGGGCAGCGCCCCGGCGGACCCGGACGGCACCCAGCGCGCCGACATCCCCTCGATCAACACCCCGTGGAACGCCGACAAGGCGATGTTCACCACCTGCATCACGGTGCGGGTGGAGGACAAGTCCACCTCGCCGGTCGCGGGCGAGCACGTGGTGGCGCAGGGCGTCAACTACGCCGGGATCACCCCCGGGCACACCGACAACAACGGCAGCGTGGACCTGCTGGTGCGCTCGTCCTCGATCGTCGACGTGACGGCCGGGGGGACGACTCAGACCTACACCACGCCCCCGACCAGCACGAAGTGCACGTTCATGGGGACGTTCACCCTCTGAGCAGCACGGGTGAATGAAAACGAAGCCGGCCTCGGACATCCGTCCGGGGCCGGCTTCGATTGTTGAGCACCGCGGATTGCCCGCTCAGCGCGCCACCGTCAGCACCAGCGAGCCGTACGCGTGACCCTCCGGTTGCGCGCGGTACTCGCGCGAGCGGGCGACGAAGCGGTACTCCACCGACCACTTCCGCGCCCGGAACCCCGCCGCCGCCTCCCCCTCGCTCACGAACGGAAGCTTGCGAGCGGTGGAGCGGCTCCCAAAGGTGTTGCCGTCCACGAAGATGTCGCGCACCACCCACTCCTGCCGCCCGCCCAGCCGCGCATACGGACCCGTGCCGCGCCCCAGCACGCCGGACGCGCCCACCGCCGCCGCCGTCCTCACGTTCCCCAGCTCCACGCGCACGGCGGGCTCGACGCGCGCCGCGCCCCCTCCCCAGCGCCGCCCCTCTTGCAAGCGCAGGAGGATGCCGGGCTCGAAGCCGGTCTGGTGCGCCCACCCCTGCTGCCGCTCCGATCCCGTCAGCCGATGCACCCCGTTCTGCACCGGCTCTCCCAAAGCGGGCGGCCCCGTCACGCCGAGCTCCACCTCCACCGTCCGCACACCGCGCCCGCTCTCCCTCACAATCCCGCCGCCCGCGTAGAGCCACGCCGCATAAGGCCGCTCCCCGGGAATCGGGTCCGGCGCGTCCCGCCTGGGCGTATAGATCCGCTGCCCCACCTCCACGCGAGTCCGCACGCACCCCTCCGCCGCGCTCGCATCACACGCGCGCAACCACCCCGGCATCCACCGCGGCGCCGAATCCAACTCCACACCCACCACGAACCCCTGCGTGTAATCGTAATCCGCCGGCGCACCCGGCCCGCGCAGCGCGAGGATGTCATTATCCAACCTCAGCGTCACGGCTCGCACCCCCTGAGCCCCAACCGGCACGGCCCAGAGCGCCGCGAGCACGACCATCCAGATCCGAATTCGCACACCCATTCTCCGGTGTTCAAGCATCGCCCCCCACCTTGCCCCAACGAAACCGCCCCCGCCACATTCCGACCCAACACGCACACGCACGGCCACGGGAGAAAACGCATGGTGGAGCTGGGGAT
>DASVVI010000261.1:0-1626 GCA_036386635.1 Longimicrobium sp. | reverse complement strand
GTGCGGCGTCCTGGCCGCAGCAGTCCCACCTCGTCGTAATGGTGCAGCGTGCGGACGGTAAGCCCCGTACGCCGCGCCAGCTCTCCCACCTTCCACCCGCTCGCCTTCATCGCATCCGCTCCGTGTTCTGTGTGGCCACGGCACTACTCTACAACCTCACGTAGCGTGAGGTGCAAGGGGTACGATGAAAATGGGCTCACACAGAGACACAGAGACACAGAGAAAGGCACCGAAGAAGGGAGAACTCCCCGTTTTCCTCTGTGGCTTTCTGTTCCTTCTGTGTCTCTGTGTGAAATGCTGTTCCTTAGCGGTCCTGGATTTGCGAACGCCATCCGCCGCAACACGTTAGCATCCACCCGCAACAGAATGAGGCGAGCATGTCGGCAGAGAGCAAGGGGAACACCGGGACGGCGGACGTCACCTACAACCTGGTCAGCATCCTCTTCCACGCGCTCCAGGGCGCCGAGACGTACGACCAGTTCGTGCGCGACGCCGAGCAGAGCGGCGACGAGGACCTCGCGCAGTTCTTCCGCACCGTCAAGGAAGAGGACGAGCGGCGCGCGAACCAGGCCAAGCAGATCCTCGGCCGCCGGCTCACGCAGAACCAGTAGCCGCCCGGACGGAGGCGCGGACCCTTTCCGCGCCTCCGCCACCCACCTCGCCCCCAACTCGCCCGTGAAGCTCTGGATCGACGCCGACGCGGCCCCGCGCGACGTCAAGGAGATCGTCTTTCGCGCGGCGCAGCGGCTGAAGCTGGACACCGTGATGGTGGCCAACCAGCGCCTCCCCGTTCCCCTCGACAACCCGTTCGTCACCGCCGTCCGCGTGGAGGGCGGCCCCGACGTCGCGGACCTCCACATCGCCGAGCACGCCGCCCCCGGCGACGTCGCCGTCACCGCCGACATCCCGCTGGCATCCGCGCTGGTGGAGAAGCGTGTGGCCGTGATCGACCCGCGCGGCGAGGAGTACACCGCCGACTCCATCGGCGAGCGGCTGGCGGTGCGCGACTTCATGGACGGTCTGCGCGGTGCGGGTGTGGAGACGGGCGGCGCGCGGCCTTACGGCGCGCGCGACAAGCAAGCCTTCGCGGCGGCGCTCGATCGCGTGCTGACGAAGGCGATGCGGGGGGTGCGGTAGGGAGGCTGGCGGATGGGGTCCGGCGGTTGAAACCGCTGCAACAACCGCGGGAAACCTGCCTTCGCAGGTTGGGCGGGGGCGAGATCGGTGCAGGGGGCCAAAGATGGGTCCGGCGGCGGGTCGCCGGGGGATAAATCCCCCGGCTGGAACCAGGCGAAGTCGGCTGAAGCCGGCTCGTGCACACGGGCAATCAGAGCCCGAGTCCGCGCAGGCGGACTTTGCGCGGTTCCAGCGGCGAATTCATTCGCTCTGGTTCTGGCGCCCCGCGCGGCGCCGCCATTCAACGACCGGCCGAGATCTCGCCCGCGAGTCCGCGAAGGCGGACTTTGTGCTGTTGGAGCAGCGAGTTCACTCGCCGGGCCATACCAGGATCACCCCACCAGCTCACTCTCCCCCCGCCCCTGCAGGAACGACTGGGCGAACTTGTCGGCGGGGACGGGGCGGCCGATCAGGTAGCCCTGGGCGAAGTCGCATCCCAGGTCGTGCAGG
>DASVVI010000260.1:0-2425 GCA_036386635.1 Longimicrobium sp. | reverse complement strand
GGCGATCTGCCGCAGGTGCGCCAGCTCGCGCGGCAGGAGGAGGACGAAGCCCGTCATCTCCCCTCCGTGCAGCGCGCGCAGCGTCGCCTCGTCGGCGGGGACGTCGAAGGAGATCACGGTCGCCGGGTTTCCGCCCAACGTCGCGGTGATCTCTTCCGGGCCGGCGCTAGAGGAAAGCACCGCAACGTCCACGTCATCGTCGCCCGCCTCGCCCGCGATGAAGCCGCGCAGCGCGAGCGCCTCGGCCACCTGCGCGGCGCGCTCCTCGCTGCGGCACACCAGCACCGGGGGCGCGTCGCCGTCGCGGTCGCCGCCCAGCAGGCGGGCTACGGTCTCCAGCTTCTCGCGCTCGGAGACGATCACGTAGCCGAAGACGCCCGTCGCGCTCTGCGGCTCCACCGATGCGGGGTCGGCGGGGGTGGGCGGGTAGCGAAGGGCGCGCTTGATGCGCCGGTCCACCATGTCCTCCACGCCCGGCGTCATGTCGGCGCTGAAGAGGACGCGCTGGGCGGCGCGAGGGGCGTGGTCGAAGAGCGTCTCCGCCGCTTCCCACCCGCCCATCGCCTCGATCTCCGCCGCGCCGTCCACCACGATCGCCTCCAGCGACTCCAGCTTGACGCCGGAGGTGCGCACCGCCTCCAGCACCTCGGCCGGCGTGGCGACCAGGATGTCCGCCTCGCCCGCGGCGGTGCCCCATCCGCGGCCCGATGCGGTCACCGTCAGTCCCACCGCCTGCGCCAGGGGCACCAGCTCCAGGGTGGCGCGCTCGGCGTGCTCGGGCGAGGCGGCCAGCACCAGGACGCGCGTGCCGGTCGTCTCTTCGTCCTCTTCCTCGATCTCACCGTCCGCCTCCTCGCGCGCTTCGATGCGGTCCAGCACGCCCAGCCCGTAGGCCAGCGTCTTGCCGGCGCCGCTCCCGGCGCGCGCCACCAGGTTCCCCTCGCGCCGCAGCACGGGAATGGCGGCCTGCTGGAGGGCGGTGGGGCGCTCGAAGCCGCCTTCCTCCAGCGCCGCGAGGAGCGGCTCGCGAAGCCCGAGGTCGTTGAACGAAGCCATATCTAGCAATCCGGTGGGTGTCAGATGTGTAAGAAGCCGCGAAAGATAGCCCCTCGCAAAGAGTTTGCCTACCGCGAGGCGTTGACGCGCCACGGCCGCACCCGGTATCCTCCGCCCCTTCCATCCACCCCGCGCACCCGACGATGCCCGATCCGCGCCCTACCCACGACGCTCCGCCGCTGGCCGGAGTCCGCGTGCTGGACCTGAGCCGCGTCCTCGCCGGCCCGCTCTGCACCATGGTGCTGGGCGACCTGGGCGCGGACGTCATCAAGGTGGAGCGCCCCGGCTCCGGCGACGACACGCGCCAGTGGGGCCCGCCCTGGGCCGGCGACGAGTCCGCGTACTTCCTCTGCGTCAACCGCAACAAGCGCTCGGTTGCGGCGGATCTGAAGAGCGAGGCGGGGCAGTCGCTCGTCCGCCGCCTGGCGCGCGCGGCGGACGTGGTGGTGGAGAACTTCGCGCCAGGAATGCTGGATGGGTGGGGCCTCGGCTACGACGACCTCGCGCGCGACAACCGGCGCCTCGTCTTCTGCTCCATCACCGGCTACGGGAGCCATGGGCCGGAAGCGGGGCGGCCCGGCTACGACTTCGCCGTGCAGGCGCGCGCCGGGTGGATGGCCGTTACCGGCGAGCCGGAGGGCGCGCCGGCCAAGGTGGGCGTTGCGGTGGTGGACGTGCTGACGGGGCAGAACGCGGCCGTCGCCGTGCTTGCCGCGTTGCGCGAGCGCGACCGCAGCGGGCGCGGGCAGCGGGTAGAGGTGTCGCTCTGGGACTCGGCCCTGGCGGGGCTGGTGAACGTGACGCAGGCCGCGCTCGTCACCGGACGCGAGCCGCGGCGCTACGGAAACGCGCACGCCACCATCGTCCCCTACCAGGCCTTCGATGCGGCGGACCGCGCCTTCGTGGTGGCGGTCGGCAACGATGCACAGTGGCGCCGCCTCTGCGCCGCGATCGGTGCCGACGAACTGGGCGCCGATCCGCGCTTCGCCACCAACCCCGGCCGCGTGGAGCACCGCGATGTCGTGGCCGGTGCCCTGGCCGACCTGTTCCGCACCGCGCCCGCCGATCACTGGCTGGCGCGCATGGAGGAGGCCGGCGTCCCCTGCGCCCCCGTGCAGTCGGTGGGCGAAGCGCTGCGCGACCCGGCGCTCACCGAACGCGACGGGGTGTGGTGGATGGAAGGCGATTCGTTCGGCCGCGTGGGCACCATTGCATCCCCCCTGCGCTTCGACCGCACGCCCGCCGCGCTTCGCCACCCCGCCCCCGCGCTGGGCGAGCACTCGGCGAAGATCGAGGCGCTCGGCTGGGGCACGGCCCCCTCCCCCCGGCCCCCTCCCCCGCCTGCGGGGGCGCAGGGCGGGTGAGGGGG
>DASVVI010000259.1:0-5064 GCA_036386635.1 Longimicrobium sp. | reverse complement strand
GCTGGTGGAGGGTGGCTTCACCGCCGGCCGGCCCGACGAGCTGATGGAGCGCGTCCCCGGCCTGGTCGCGGTCTGGCACCGGCCGCGCGAGTCGTCACCGGAGCTGATCGCGGGCTCGCCGGGACTGCCGGAGACGTGGGGCGACGAGACGGTGGAGCTGAGCGGCACCGCCTTCCTGCAGGTGAACCGCGAGGCCGCCGCGCTGCTGGAGGCGCACGTGCTGGAGCGCGCGGGCCCCGTCGCCGGGCTGCGCGTGGTGGATGCGTACTGCGGCGTCGGCCTGCACGCCCGCCGCTTCGCCCGCGACGGCGCCCGCGTCGTGGGCATCGAGTTGGACCCGCAGGCGGTGGAGGCGGCGATCGCGGCCGCCCCGCCCGGCGCCGAGTTCGTGGAGGGACCGGTCGAGGAGCTGATCCGCCAGCACCTCCCCGCCGACCTCGTCATCCTCAACCCGCCCCGCGCGGGGATCGCGGCCGAGGTGGCGGATGCGCTGGTGGCGGCGCGTGCGGAGCGCATCCTCTACGTCTCGTGCAACCCGGCGACGCTGGCGCGCGACCTGAAGAGGCTGTCGCCCGCGTACACGCTGGTGGGGATCCGCTCCTTCGACCTTTTCCCGCAGACCGCGCACGTGGAGAGCGTGGCGGAGCTGCGGTCCAACGCTGACCCGAGCTGACATGCGCTACTTCGTGACGATCGGCGACCGTACGCTGGAGGTGGACCTCACCGGCGCGACGCCCGTGGTGGATGGCACTCCCGTGCACGCGCAGCTCGCGCACCTGCCCGGCACGCCGGTGCGCAGCCTGATCGCGGGCGGTCGCTCGCACACCCTGACCGCGCACCCCGGGGACCGCAAGGGGCGCTGGCAGATCACGATGGGCGGCCGCCGCTTCGCCGCCGACGCGGTGGACGAGCGCACCCGCGCCATCCGCGAGATGACCGGCGCGACCGAGGACGAGGCGAGCAAGGAGATCCTGGCGCCGATGCCCGGCATGGTGGTCAAGATCGAGGTGGAGGTGGGGCAGGCGGTGAAGGCGGGGCAGGGCGTCATCATCGTGGAGGCGATGAAGATGGAGAACGAGCTCAAAGCGCCCGCCGATGGCGTCGTCGCAAAGATCGCGGTGCAGGAGCGGCAGACGGTGGACAAGGGCGCGACGCTCATCGTCCTCGAGTAGATCCTAACAGCAGTCTCACGCGGAGGCGCGGAGACGCTGAGAGAGGACGTGAAGTTCTCTCCGTGTCTCCGCGCCTCCGCGTGAGACCAGTTGTTAAAATCCGGAACTGGGGAACCGTTGCCGCTGACCGTTTCGCATCCCGCGGCCGCGTGGCTGGTGAGGCGCGTGGCGCCACGGCTGCCGCTGGACGCGCTCGTCGTCGGGACGATGGCGCCGGACTTCGAGTACATCCTGCGATTGCGGGTGTACGGCCGCTTCGGGCACACGCCGGCGGGGCTGCTGCTCTTCTGCGTCCCAGTGGGGCTGGTTGCGTGCGCCGTGTTCCGCGCCCTGGTGCGCCCCGCGGCCATGCGGCACCTCCCCGCTGGGTTGCGCTCGCCCGCGCCGCGGCATGGGTGGCTCGCGTCCGCCGCGGCGGTGCTGGCGGGCGCCGTTACGCACGTGTTGTGGGACTCCGTCACGCATGGAAGCGCCGACCTGGCCGTCGACTCGCCGCTGCTGCGGGAGATGGTGGCGGGCGTGCCCGTGTACCACGTCCTGCAGCACATTTCCACGCTGGTCGGCGCGGTGGCGATCGCGTTCTGGGTGCGCGCGTGGGTGCGAAGCCATCCGGCCGAGGCGCGGCGGTACGCGCCGGGCGAGCGGAGGGCCGCGTGGCGTGTGGCCGGGCCCATCGTGGCGTTCGCCGCGCTCGCCGCGGCGCTGAACGGCGCGCGGCGCCTGCACGCCGGCCCCGTGGTGGCGCTGGGGTACGCGGCGGTGGGCGGAATGGCGGGGCTCGCCGTGGCGGCGTTGGCGTATGGCGGGGCCACCCGGCGGGGCGGTGCTTCCCCAGCGTGATCCGCGCATTATCTTCACAGGGTACTCCGTCCGCTTTCTCCTCCGCCTGGTTTGTATGAACAAATCCATCTTTGTCGCCGCTGCTTGCGCTCTCGCCGCGTGCTCGTCTCCCGCTGCACGTCCGGCCGCGGGGCCCGCTCCCGGCGTGCCCGTGCAGAGCTCGTTTGCGCAACGCGTGGCGGGGATGGCGCGCCAGGACGGCTACTTCCCCCTGTACACGGACGCGAAAACGGGGAAGCTGATGCTGGAGGTGCGGCGCGTGGGAGAGGACTTCCTCTACCTCAACTCGCTCGCGACCGGCATCGGCTCCAATGCGCTGGGGCTGGACCGCGGCACGATCGGTGACGGCGTGGTGGTGCGCTTCGAGAGGCACGGGCCGAAGCTCCTCCTCGTCGAGCAGAACACCGGCTTCCGCGCGGTCGGCGGGAGCGCGGCGGAGCAGGCGGCGGTGGCGGAGTCGTTCCCCACCTCGGTGCGCGGCGCGTTCCCCGTGGTGGCCGAGGAGGGCGGGCGCATCCTGATCGACGCAACCGATTTCTTCCTCCAGGATGCGTTCGGGGTGGCGGGGCAGATCCGGCGCGCGGGGCAGGGGGAGTTCAGGGCGGACCGTGAGCGCAGCACCATCTATCTGCCGCGCACGAAGTCGTTCCCCACGAACACCGAGGTAGAGTCGCTCCTCACCTGGGCCAGCGACAACCCGGGGCCCGAGATCGTCCGCCACACGCCGGACGGGCGCTCGCTCTCGCTGCGGCAGCACCATTCGTTCGTGGAGCTCCCGCCGCCCGGCTACCGCCCGCGCGCTTTCGACCCGCGCATCGGCTTCTTTCCGCTCACCTTCTTCGACTTCAGCCAGCCGCTCGACCGCGCCTTCCAGCAACGGTGGATCACGAGGTGGCGGCTGGAGAAAAAGGATCCGTCCGCCGCGAGGTCCGAGGCGGTGCGGCCGATCGTCTACTATCTCGATCCCGGCATCCCCGAGCCGTACCGCACCGCCTTCCGCGAGGGCGCGAGCTGGTGGAACCGGGTGTTCGACGCGGCGGGGTTCATCAACGCCTTCCAGGTGATGGACCTGCCCGAGGGCGCGGACCCGATGGACGCGCGCTACTCGGTGGTGCAGTGGGTGCACCGCACC
Organism: Longimicrobium sp.; assembly: GCA_036386635.1. Taxonomy (GTDB): domain Bacteria; phylum Gemmatimonadota; class Gemmatimonadetes; order Longimicrobiales; family Longimicrobiaceae; genus Longimicrobium. Next base: position 1,920 of record DASVVI010000259.1, on the reverse strand, counting down.
GATCCGGGCTTCTCCATCGGCCCCTCCTTCACCGACCCGCGCACCGGCGAGATTATCAAGGCCGCCGTGCGCATGGACTCGTACCGCTCGCTCACCGACTACAACATCTTCGCCGGCACCCTGCCGACGACCGTGGAGCCGGTGGGCGATTGGGTGGCCACCCTGGGTGGGGATGATGGCGAGGCGTTCGCGCTCGCGCGGCGCAGGCAGCACGTGGCGCACGAGATCGGGCACACGCTGGGGCTGGCGCACAACTTCACCGCCTCCACGTACGGCCGCGCGTCGGTGATGGACTATCCGGGGCCGCTGATCGAGCTGCGCAACGGCCGCATCGACCTGTCGCGCGCGTATCGCGCCGGGCCGGGCGCGTACGACACACTCGCCATCCGCTACGCCTACACGCCGTTCGCCACGCCGCAGGACGAGGCGCGCGGGCTGCGCGAGATCATGGCGGAGGGGATGCGGCGCGGCCTGCGCTTCATGGGCGACCGCGACGCGGACGAGGCGGGGATGATGCCCGGCGTCACGCGCTGGGCCAACGGTCCCGACCGCATCGCGGAGCTGCGGCGGACGATGGAGGTGCGGCGCTTCCTGCTGGACCGCTTCAACACCGCCGCCATCCGCCCCGGCGAGCCGATGTACCTCCTGAGCCAGCGGCTGGCGCCCGTGTACCTGCATCACCGCTACGCGCTGGAGGCCGCCATCAAGGCGATCGGCGGTCTGGAGTACACCTTTGCGCTGGCCGGTGACGCGCAGGTGCCGGCCACCATCCACGATCCGGCGGAGCAGCGGCGCGCCCTCGATCTTCTCGTCCGCGCGATGCAGCCGGAGGAGTTGGCGATTCCCGAGCGCGTCGCGGCGCTGATCCCGCCGCCGCCGTTCGGCTATTCGGGGAACGCGCAGTCGTTCGCGTCGCCTGCCGGGGGCGCGTTCGATCCGCTGGCGGCGGCGGAGGGGCTCTCCGCGAGCATCGTCAACGGCGTGCTGCATCGCGAACGCGCGGCGCGGCTGGTCTCGTTCCACGCCCGCAACCCCGCGGCTCCGTCGCTGGATGAGGTGATCGGGCGCCTTGTGGACGGCACCTGGGGCGCGCCCTCGCCATCGAACCCGCGCGATGCCGCCCTGCGCCGCGTGGCCCAGCGCGCGGTGCTCGACCGCCTGATCGCCCTCGCCGCCGACCGGATGGCGGTGCCGCAGGCCCGCGCAACGGCCGAGCTTCACCTGGCGCGCCTGGCCGACCGCCTCCGCGTCCGCCGCGTCGGCGACGTCGCCCAGCGCGCCCACGACGAGCACGCCGCCCGCGAGATCCGCCGCTTCCTGGAGCGCACCGCGCCGCCCACCGAGCCCACGCAGCCCCTGCCGCTGCCGCCCGGGACGCCGATCGGGAGTCCGTGAGGGGGGCGAGAGGCCCTGGCGAGGGCCCCCTCCCCCGCTCGTTCCTCGCGGCCCCTCCCCCAAACCGCGGGCTACCCATTACCCACATCCCGAACAAAGGCCGAATAGAGGTTTACAGAGAGCACAACTGAGCTAAACGTAAACCGGCAGGAGTAGTAGGTGGGATGATGACGAGTTGGGTGGAGCAGGAGATGCAGGGGCTGGATCTGGGCGACAAGCGGCGGAACCGGCGGGCGGTACACCTGCTGGCCGCGTTGTCGAAGCAGCCACAGGCTTCCATCCCGGTCGCCTGCGGCAGTGCGGCGAGAACCAAGGCAGCGTACCGTCACTTGGACTTGGACAACGATTCTCAGGAGTGGCTTGCGCCTCACATGGCGAGGACGGCTGAACGTGCGGCCGAGCATTCCTACATCCTGGCTCTGAGCGACACCACGGAGTTGGACTTCACGGGGCTCTCCTCGCTGGAGGGAGCGGGTCCGATCGATGGCGCGCACTGCCGTGGGCTGAAGGTCCACAGCGTGCTCG
>DASVVI010000258.1:0-3504 GCA_036386635.1 Longimicrobium sp. | reverse complement strand
GGGATCCCGGCCCGCGCGGCACCACGCGCGGGCGGCGCTCCCGCGGGTGCGGCGCAGGGCACGGGCGCCGCTCCCGGAACGGGCGCGCCAGGCGCGGGCACGGGAACCGGACGCGGGCGCTCCGGCGCGGCGGGCGGGCGGCTGGGAACGGAGCTGGGCGACGGGCGGCTGGTGGTGACTCCCGAGGCGGCGCGCGAGGCCCCGATGAGCGACAACGACCGGGTCCGCGCGCGGATCGCCCGCAGCCTGGGCGCCTACAACGACTCCATCGCCGACGAGGCGCGGCGCCGCCATCGCGCGGAGAACTGGACGATCAAGGACCGGCAGGGGCGGGAGTGGGGGATCGGCAAGTGCGGCGCGCCCGTCATCGCCGGCAGGCGCATCCCCACCTGCACCACGCCGCCCGTGGGACGCAGCCGCGAATCCGAGCTGCACGACGCCGAAGAGAGGCGGCAGCGTGGCGAGATCGACCGGCAAGAGGAGACGCAGGACCTCGACCGGAACATGCGGGAACGCACGCGGGCCACCCGCGAACGCATGGACCGCGAGCGGGAGCAGCGACGGCGCGCGGGGGCGCCTGGCAATCCATAGCCGGGCGCCCTTTCGGTGCCCGGCTGGAACACCTCTTGCACCCCCGCACCCCGCGCCGCGCTGCGCAAATCGTCTGGCACCAACATCGTACGAAGGGGGAACATGGGGCAGGCTCGGGGGAAGCGCGCGCCGCGTGACGAGGGCAACGAGGGTGAGAACGCGCTGGTCTTCGCCCTGGGGGCCGCCACCGGGTTCGCGCTCTCGCTGTGGGTGGTGGGGCGCGCCGCGCGCGAGGTGCAGGCGGGCGGAGTGCGCGGAAGGATCCGCGACGGCGCCCTCTCCCTCACCGAACGCCTGCGCCCGGGACGCCTGCGCCGCGAGTACAGCGACCAGCGCGAGCTGACCCGGCTGGAAGACACCGTGCTGGACGCCTTCCTGCGCGACCGGGTGCTCGCCGAGCGGCCGATCGATGTGGGCGCCATCAGCCGCGGGATCATCGAGCTCTCCGGCTCGGTGGACACGCACGACGAGGCGGAGCTGGCGGTGCACACGGCGCAGGCCGTGCCCAACGTGGAGACGGTGGTCAACCGGCTGGAGATCGAGAACGACATTGCGCGCCGTCCGGCGCGCGTAAACCAGGGGACGGGGGGAGCGATGTCGGCAGAGTGGAGTGGAAACGTGAGCGGGATGGGGCGGAAGCGTCAGGGCGACACCGAGCCGGACCAGAGGGACGACTCGCAGCACATCCGCGAGACCTCCATCGAGCACTCGGACCGCCGCGAGTTCGAGGAGGAGGAGCTGGCGCACTCGCACCCCGTCATGGGCTCGCGCCCGTCGCCGCACCCGGAGAACCCCACGAACTTCTCCGAGGACGAGCTGGACAACCAGAGCCCGTACGGCAAGCACGCCGTGCCGCAGCCCGAGCAGCCGCAGGAGCTGAACTCGATGGGCCGCGTGGGCGAGGGCCTCAAGCCCGGCATCGAGCTGCGCCTGGAGCAGGCCGACGTCCCGGTGAAGCCCCACCAGGCCGCCAACCCCGTCGAGCCCCGCGACGAGAACGCCTGAGCGTTTTCGCGGGTCTAAACGGCGCGGGTCGGGGGCGATGCCTCCGGCCCGCGTTTTTTCAGGCAGGCGCCCTCACCCCCGGCTCGTTACACTCGCCTGCCCCCTCTCCCGATAACAGGAGAGGGCTGCGCCCTCACGTTATCGAGAGAGGGGGCTCAGTTCGTGACGCGTCCGTGGGCGAGGCTGCGCCGCCGCCGAATTGATTCCGCTGCCGCCCAACGGTACATTCCACCGCTCGCACCACCCGCCATTCCACCGGACCCAACGCAGATGCCGGACGTACCGCTCAAGGACCAGATCCGCGCCGACCTGAACGACGCCCGCCGTGGGCGCGACAAGCTCCGCACGACCGTGCTCAGCACCTTCATCTCCGAGATCCGCAACCGCGAGATCGAGGTGGGCGGCGAGCTGAACGACGAGCAGGTGCAGGGCGTTGCGATCACGGCGATCAAGAAGCGTCGCGAGGCCGCCGAGCTGATGCGCGCCAACGCCCGCGCCGAGCTGGCCGAGAAGGAGGAGCAGGAGGCCGCCGTGCTCCAGGCCTACCTCCCCGCGCAGCTCACCGAGGACGAGGTGCGCGCCATGGTCCGCGAAGCCGTCGCCGCCGGCGCCAAGAACCTGGGCGACGTGATGAAGCAGGTGAGCCCCCGCACCAAGGGCCGCTTCGAGGGCAAGGAGCTCAACCGCGTGGCCAAGGAAGTCCTCGCCGGCTGAACCTGGTTAGCTGAAACGAAGAGGAGGCGCGGAGATCACTCTCCGCGCCTCCTTTTCGCACCGGCGGTTAAAACCGCAGCAACAACCGCGGGAAGTCCGCCTTCGCGGACTGGCTTTCGTCTCACGAGACCGCTTCAGCGGTCTTCCCGTGGTTCCAGCCGGGGGCTTCAGCCCCCGGCGACACGGCGTCCGCCCGCCCAAACCTGCGAAGGCAGGTTTCCCGCCCTTGTTGCAGCGGGTTCAACCGCCGGGTTCAACCGCCGGCTATTACCCTCACCCAAACGCCGCCAGCAGATCCCCCACCTCGTCCAGCACCGGCGCGCGGTTCTGCTTGGAGCGCTCGTACCGCTCGATGTACAGCAGCGTCTCCTCGTCCAGGCTGGCGTCGCGGAGCCACTCGACGAGCGAGTCGCGGTCCATACCGTCGTACCCCAGCACCGGCTCCTCGTCCGCGTCGGCGTACTCGCCGATGGCGCCGTGCGAGTCGCGCGAGCCGTCCGTGGCGCGGAAGCCGCGGGGCCCCGCGCCGGAGCGGAGGTCGCGCCCCGAGCCCTCGTCCAGCGCATCCTCCAGCGAGCCGCCGCGCAGCGCCCCGCGGAAGGCGAAGGCGATCACCCCCAGCGCCGCCGCACCCACCGCCAGCTTCCACCAGCCGTCGTTCCGATCCCTGTAGTCCATGTCTGCGCCCATTCCGTTGTAAGTGGTCCCGTCGCGGAGGGCGGGCGCAAAACCCCGGCCACCCTCACCCCGGCGCGTCGCCGGCCGGCTCCGGGGCGGGGGTGGGGCGCACGCGGATGCGCTGGGCCAGCGAGTGGCTGATGACCGTGGGCGCCCCGTTCACCGCCACCGAAACGGGCCCCTCGAAGGGCGACTTGTCCAGCAGCTCAACCTCCGCGCCGGGGCGCAGGTTGAGCGAGCCCAGGTAGCGGAGCTGCTCCGGCTCGTCCACCTCCACCTCCAGGATGCGCCGGCACTCGCCCGCCGCCAGGTCGCCCAGCGAGGGGTAGTGCGCCGTGTCCACCTCGCCGTCGGCGCTGGGGATGGCGTTTCCGTGCGGATCGCGGTCCGGCTCCCCCAGCAGCCGCGCCAGCCGCTCGATCAGCTCGTCGCTGGCGGCGTGCTCCAGCCGGTCGGCCTCCTCATGCACGCCGTCCCACTCGTAGCCCAGCTTCTCCACCAGAAAGAGCTCCAGCA
>DASVVI010000257.1:0-3603 GCA_036386635.1 Longimicrobium sp. | reverse complement strand
GCGCCGCGTGGAGATCGAGGGCGTCCCCGCCCCCGCCGCCGCGAAAGGGTCCGACACGGGCGTGAACCGGGTGGACCCGGGCTTCTTTCGCGGGTTCGGAGCGCCGGTTCTGGCGGGCCGCACCTTCACGGCCGCGGACCTTGACACCACCGCGAACACGGCGGTGGTGAACCGCGCGTTCGTGCGCGACCTGCTGGGAGGCGCGAGCGCGGTGGGCCGGCGCGTGCGATACGCCGACGTGGGCGAGGACGGGCGCGAGCCGCACCCCAACCCGTGGCTGGAGATCGTGGGCGTGGTGGGGGACCTGGAAACCAACTCGGTGGACGAGGAGCACGTCGCGGCGCGCCTTTACCAGCCGCTCCGCGCCGACGGCACCGCGGGTGCCCTGCTTACCCTCTACGTCCCCCGCGGCGTCCCGGCCAACTTCACCGCCCGGCTGCGCGAGGTCGCGGCCGGGGTGGACCCGACGCTGCGCGTGGGCGAGGTGCGCACGCTGGACTCCATGAACAGGCAGCAGGTGCAGCTGGTTCAGCTCGTGGGGCTCGGGCTCGGCCTGGTGATGCTGAGCGTGCTCCTGCTTTCCGCGGCGGGGATCTACGCGATGATGTCGTTCACCGTCACGCAGCGCCGCAAGGAGATCGGCATCCGCTCGGCGCTGGGGGCACAGCCGCGGCGCCTGCTGGCGGGACTGTTCAGGCGTGCGGCGTGGCAGCTCGCGCTGGGGGTTGGGGTGGGCGTGGGGATCGCCTTTCTCATGGACATCGCATCGGATGGGGAGATGATGGGGGTGCGGGGCGCGGTGGCGGTCCCCGCGGTTGCGGTGGTCATGCTGGTGGTGGGGCTCCTGGCCACCTTTGGGCCGGCGCGGCGGGGGCTGCGCATCGAGCCGAGCGAGGCGCTGCGGGCGGAGGGGTGAGGCGCTGGGTCGGTTCGTGTCGCGAGCGATGGGGTAACGCGCGGTAGATCCTTCGCTTCGCGCCAGAGGTTGGGGGGCGGGGCGAGGACGGTGAGGCGCGTTGCTCAGGATGACAGGACTGGCTTGACACCCGCCTGCCCTCCCGGGTACCCTGTCCGGCTCGCGAAAAGGAGCCCGGAAGCAGGCGGAGCAACGATGTCGGATCGCAGACAGGACGCGCTGGACTACCACAGCAGCGGGCGCCGCGGCAAGATCGCGGTGGTGCCGACGAAGCCCGCGAGCACGCAGCGGGACCTCTCCCTGGCCTACTCGCCCGGGGTGGCGGAGCCGTGCCGCGAGATCGCGCGCAATCCCGAGGACGTCTTCAAGTACACGGCGCGCGGCAACCTCGTCGCGGTGGTGTCCAACGGCACCGCGGTGCTGGGGCTGGGCAACATCGGGCCGCTGGCCGCCAAGCCGGTGATGGAGGGGAAAGGCGTCCTGTTCAAGCGCTTCGCGGACATTGACGTCTTCGATCTGGAGGTCGCGTCGGAGAACGCGGACGACGTGATCCGCTTCTGCGAGCTGCTGGAGCCCACCGTCGGCGGCATCAACCTGGAGGACATCGGCGCGCCGGAGTGCTTCTACATCGAGGAAGAGCTCAAGCGCCGCCTGGACATCCCCGTCTTCCACGACGACCAGCACGGCACGGCTGTCATCAGCGGCGCCGCCCTCCTCAACGCGCTGGACGTGGTGGGGAAGAAGATCGAGGAGATCCGCGTCGTCTTCTCCGGCGCGGGCGCGGCGGCCATCGCGACGGCGGAGCACTACGTGACGCTCGGGGTGCGGCGCGGCAACATCCTGATGACGGACAGCAAGGGCGTCATCCGCACCGATCGCGATCCCTCCAGGCTGGACCCGTACAAGGCGCGCTTCGCCCGCGACACCGACGCGCACACGCTTGCCGACGCCATGGCCGGCGCGGACGTCTTCGTGGGCCTCTCCATCGCCGGGGCGGTGAAGCCGGAGATGGTGGCCTCCATGGCCGAGCGCCCGATCGTCTTCGCGCTCGCCAATCCGGACCCCGAGATCCTCCCGTAGGCGGTGCACGCGGTGCGCCCCGACGCCATCATGGCTACGGGGCGCACCGACTATCCCAACCAGATCAACAACGTCCTGGGCTTCCCCTTCATCTTCCGGGGCGCGCTGGACGTGCGGGCGCGCGCCATCAACGACGAGATGAAGATGGCCGCCACCCGCGCCCTCGCCGAGCTGGCGCGGATGGACGTACCCGAGTCGGTGGAGCGGGCGTACGGCGGCACGCGCTTCCGCTTCGGACGGGACTACCTGATTCCCACCCCGTTCGATCCGCGCATCATGCTGTGGGTGGCCCCCGCCGTGGCGAAGGCCGCCATGGAGACGGGCGTCGCGCGCATCACGCTCGACCTGGCCGAGTACCGCCAGCAGCTCGAGGGGCGCCTCGGCCGCGGACGCGAGGTGATGCGCGACATCATGAACCGCGCGCGCCGCGACCCGCGCCGCATCGTCTTTCCCGAGGGCGAGCACGAGCGCGTGATTCGCGCTGCCGCGCTGGTGGTGGGCGAAGGAATCGCGGAGCCGATCCTCCTGGGCCGCCCCGAGCGCATCGCGCGCACCGCTGAGGCGCTGGGCGCGTCACTCGAAGGCGTGCGCATCGTCGACCGCCTTGCCGACGACGCGCAGCTGGAGCGCTACGCCCAGCTCCTCTACGCCCGCCGCTGGCGCAAGGGGATGACGCTGGCCGACGCACAGGCCGAGGTGCGCCGCGCCGTCCCCTTCGGCTGCATGATGGTGAACGAGGGCGAAGCGGACGGCCTGGTGGCGGGCGAGGACATGTACTACCCGGAGACGATTCGGCCCGCGCTGCAGGTGGTGGGCACGGCGCCGGGGGTTTCGCACGTGGCCGGGCTGTACATGATGATCATGGAGAATGACCTGATGTTCTTCGCCGACACCACGGTCAACATCGACCCCGACGCGGAGACGCTGGCCGAGATCGCCACGCTGTCCGCGGCGTTCGTGCGGCGCCTGGGGCTGGTGCCGCGGGTGGCGATGCTCTCCTTCTCCAACTTCGGCTCCTCGCGCTCCCCGCAGGCTGGCCGCGTGCGCCGCGCCGCCGACCTGGTGAAGGCGCGCGAGCCCGGCCTGGAGATCGACGGCGAGATGCAGGTGGAGGCCGCCGTGGACCCGGAGCTGCGCCGCTCGGTGTACCCGCACAGCACGCTCACCGGTGCCCCCAACGTCCTGATCTTCCCCAACCTGGACGCCGCCAACATCGCCTACAAGCTGATGATGAAGCTGGGCAAAGTGGAGGCGTTCGGCCCCATCCTCCTCGGCATGGCGCACCCCATCCACGTCCTCCAGCGCCGCAGCGAGGCCGTAGAGATCGCGAACCTCACGGCGCTCGCGGTGGTGGACGCGCAGGAGCGGGGGGAGCGGCAGGGGTGAGGTAGTTCTGAAGAACCGCAGAGGGGTGGAACTGCTGGCTGCGGTTCCACCCCTTTGTCATTTGTGCTGATGCCCGGCCGAGTCCACCGGTGGAAGGATCAGGGCTCCGGTACGCCGAGGTCGCGGCAGATCTTACGGGCAAGGAATTCGTCGACCTCCACGTGTCGCGGCACCGCGCTGCGGCGCCCGTTCGCTGGATTGCCCCACCACGAGTGCTTTGC
>DASVVI010000256.1:0-5856 GCA_036386635.1 Longimicrobium sp. | reverse complement strand
CGTGCCGTAGACTGGCGTCGCATGCTCCCACGCATTGGCGGTCTCCTGGGCCGCCGTCTCCACGTCCGCGTCCGTGACCACGTGCACCTCGACCGCGATGTCCAGTTCGGTCTGCACTTGGGCGAGTGGACCACGCAATTGCTCGCGCGTCGCTGGAACATCGCGCGCCCCAGTCAGGACGGTGAGCACCGCCGGCGCCGCGGCGCTGGATGTTTCGACCCACGCAGCTATCGGCGCGGGACTCACACCCGCCACCGCACGGCGCAGCCGCTCCAGCACCGCTTCACCGTGGACGCGTTCGGCGAAGAAGAGCATGCCCAGATGCGCCGCGAGCGGGTGCTGAGGCCGCATCTGGACCGACTGCCGCGCCCCGCCGCCTACAAGCTCCACCACGCCGGCCGTATGCAATCTCTGCAGAGCGCTTCCTACGCCCGGCAGGCTGAGGCCGCTACGGCGCGCGATCTCGGCGCGAATCAGTGGCGCATCCGCGGCGCAAAGCTCGCGCAGAATGCGCACTGCCGCCTCCGATCCGAGCACCGGATCGAGCAGGGTTCCGAACGGGTAACGCTCGCTGTTTCTGGCCATCAACCCAGGGGAGCCCGATGAAAGTAAGGACGCGCTAACCTAAGTTAGCGCGTCCTTACTTTTATACAAGCTCATCCTTACCCTTCCTGGCATCCTGAAAGAAGCCGCATCACGGTAAGGTGCGCGCACGCTCCGGCCTTTTGCGGCGAGCGAAGGATTTAGCCGGCGCCGAGCCGGGGTCCGCGCATGTCCCTCGGCCTCCCGGAACGCACAGTAGATCCTTCGCTACGCGCCATGAGTATGGTGCGCGGGCAAGATCGGAAAGGCGCGTCGCTCAGGATGACAGAAAAGGGGAGCACGAATCCATACGTGCGCCCCTCCCCCAGGTAGTTTTGGGGGAGGGGCCGCGAGGAACGAGCGGGGGAGGGGGCCGCCCCGCCCCCCGCACTCACGCACCGCCGTCCCCAAACCCCACCTGCAGCGTGCGAGTCCGCATCTGCTCCAGAATACGGTTCGCGAACTCCTTGCGATCCACGATCTCCTGCTTGCGGCCGGCGCCGCGCACGCGGACGGCGGCGGTGCCCTCGGTGGCTTCGCGGCCGCCGATGACGGCCATGTAGGGAACCTTTTGCGTCTCCGCCTCGCGGATGCGGTAGTTCAGGGTCTCGCCGCGGTCGTCGGCTTCGGCGCGGATGCCGAGGGCCTTGAGCTCGGCGGCGTAGCGCCGCGCGACTTCGGCCTGGTCGTCGCTGATGGGGATCACCACCACCTGCACCGGGGCCAGCCACACCGGGAACGCACCCGCGAAGTGCTCGATCAGGTTCCCCGTGAAGCGCTCCAGGGTGCCGAAGATGGCGCGGTGCACCATAACCGGGCGGTGCGGCTTGTTGTCCTCCCCCGTGTACTCCAGCTCGAAGCGCTCGGGAAGGTTGAAGTCCAGCTGGATCGTGGGCCCCTGCCAGAGCCGGCCGATCGCGTCCCTGAACTTGATGTCGATCTTGGGCCCGTAGAAGGCGCCGCCCCCCTCGTCGATCTCGAAGGGGATCTCCTTGCGCTCCAGCGCGCGCTGCAGCGTCGCCTCGGCCTGGTCCCACACGTTGTCGCTCCCCAGGCGCTCTTCGGGGCGCGTGCTGATCTCGAAGCTCAGCTCGAAGCCGAACGTCTCCCTCACCAGCCGGTCCACCTGGTCCAGGCAGAGGAAGATCTCGTCCTCGATCTGGTCCATCGTGCAGAAGATGTGGGCGTCGTCCATCGACAGCCCGCGCACGCGCAGCAGGCCGTGCAGCGTGCCCGAGCGCTCGTTGCGGTACACGTTGGCGACTTCCGAGTACCGGATGGGGAGGTCGCGGTAGCTGCGCGGCTGGCTCTTGAAGATCAGCGCGTGCATGGGGCAGTTCATCGGTTTCACGCGGTACTTCACCTCCTCGCCCTCGCCCGCGCCCGCTTCCATGGCCGGGAACTGGTTCTCGGCGTAGAGCGGAAGGTGGCCGGAGACCTTGAACAGCTCCTCGCGCGTGATGTTGGGCGTGGAGACCAGCGAGTAGCCGTTGGCCACGTTGTCGTCCTCCACCGCGCGCGTCAGGAGCCACTTTACCAGCGCGCCCTTGGGGTGCCAGAAGACGAGCCCCGGCCCCACCATCTCCTGGATGGAGAAGAGGTCGAGCTGCTTGCCGAGCACGCGATGGTCGCGCTTGCGGGCCTCCTCCAGCCGATGAAGGTGCTGCTCCAGCGCATCCTTGGTGAACCAGGCCGTGCCGTAGATGCGCTGCAGCGTCTGCCGCTTCTCGTCGCCGCGCCAATACGCGGCGGCGGCGTTGAGGAGCTTGAAGTGCTTGAGGGCCCCCGTGGTGGGGACGTGCGGGCCGCGGCACAGGTCCAGAAAGGGCCCGTTGCGGTAGACCGTGATCGTCTCGCCCTCCGGCAGCTCCTCCAGCCGCTCCAGCTTGAGCGGATCGCCGGCGAACAGCTCCCGGGCCTCCTCGCGGCTCACCACGCGGCGCTCGAAGGGGTCGCTCTCCTTGGCGACCGCGAGCATCTCCTTCTCGATCTGCTCCAGGTCTTCGGGGGTGAAGGGGCGGCTCACCTCGAAGTCGTAGTAGAAGCCGTCGTCGATCGACGGGCCGAAGCCGATTTTGGCCTCCGGGCGCAGGCGGCGAACGGCCGTCGCCATGATGTGCGCGGCCGAGTGGCGGAGGACGTTCAGCGCCTCCGGGTTCCGGTCGGTCAGGATCTCGACCTTGGCATCATCCTCCAAAGGGCGCGCGAGGTCCACCACCTGGCCGTCGACCTTTGCGGCGAGAGCGGCCTTGGCGAGCCCCGGCCCGATCTGCTCCGCCAGGTCGCGGACCGAGTTGCCCTTCAGCAGCTCGCGGACCGAGCCGTCCGGGAGCGTGACCCGCACCCGCTCGGCTGACTCTGCAACGCTCATGTTCCTGTCTCCAGACTGACGTACGAGATATTACGAAGTGGCCGCGCCACGTTGTTCCGCGAAGTCGACCTAAATCTAGTCCTGCACGGCGATTCGTGGCAACCGCGGGGGCCGCGGCTGATACCGTGGCAGCCGCGCGGGTGTTGACAGGGGCGTCCGGGGAGCGTATTCTGCCGCCCTTCCCAAGCCCAGCCTACCGCTGACCGGGGTCTCTTCCCCACGCGCCGAGCGCAGTTCCGGCGCGCGAACCGAAATCCGCAGAGCTCGATGAAAGCACAGCCGCGCCGCGCCGTTGCGCGCCTCCCGTTCCTCCTCGCGTTCTCCGTCCTGCTCGCCGTGCCGGCCCCCGCCGCCGCTCAAACCTACATCAAGCGCTTCCTGGGTATCGAAGCCCCGGCGCCGGCCGCCTCCGCTTCCGAGGAGTCGGTGGTGCGGCGCGCGCGCAGCTACATGGGCCTCCGCTACACCTGGGGCGGCGAGCGTCCGGAGACGGGGTTCGACTGCAGCGGGTTCGTGCGGCACATCATGCGGATGGCGGGCGTGCAGCTCCCGCGCACTTCGGCGCAGCAGGCGCGGATGGGGCAGGAGGTGCCGCGCGACGTGTCACAGCTCCGCGTGGGCGACCTGATCACCTTCGGCCGCGGCGGGCACATCTCGCACATTGGCATCTACGTGGGGAACGGGCGCTACATCCACGCCAGCAGCTACGCGGGCCACGTCACCGAGAGCCCGCTTCCGAACCGGTCGTGGTGGCAGGGCGCACGGCGCGTGCTGGTCGCGTCCGCGCAGGCGGATTCGGTGCTGCCGGGGAGCTGAGGGAGGCCCTCACCCCCAGCGTCGCTCCGCGACGCATCCCCCTCCCCCAAAACTGCCTGGGGGAGGGGGTTTGCGTTTTGTGGGGCGGGGGTGACGGCTATGACTTCGGGAGGAGACGTGACGATCGCGCGAGTCCCGTCTTGCGGAATAGAGCTCGGAATGCGGCGCGATCGTATGGCGGGCGCGTCATCCGGCTGCGCATTCGTTCCAGCAGGTGCAGTACGGTGCCCGCGTCGTTCTGGATGAGCTTCTCCAGGAACCGATCCGGGGAGATTACGTCGATCCCCGCGGCTTCCAGCGCCGGGTCACGGAAGTGCTTCTCGTTGAACGTCACCAGGTGCGTCGCGCGGGCGGCAAGGGCGCTCGCGGCCACGTGCCGGTCTCCAGGATGCACCCGCGGGAACCGCACTTCGAACGCTGGAGCCGCGGGGACCATCGCGTTCGGAAAGGCTGCGTTCATCTTCGCGGCGATACGAGCGACCTGCACCGGTAACAGCGAATACCTGGTTGCCAGGTTCCGCGTCCATTCCTCCTGGATTCGTTCGCTCCAGAACGGATCGAGAACGTCCTCCTCAGCCAGTGTGAGGAGGACGTCCCGGGTGAGCGCGCCAAACAAGGTGTTCGCGTCCAGCAACGCACACGGGCTAGGCTCGGGTGGCAGGCATCACCTCCCTGGCCGCCGTGGGGTCCGCTCCGCTGCTTGTAGCTCGTACAGGTTCATTTCCTGGCTCATGTCCACGATCTCGTCGATCAGCTCGCGCCGGCGGTCTCGCTCGACCTTGTACCGGAGCAGATCCGCGAGCCGGATGCGGCGATGCGAGCCCGCCATGCGCGCGGGCAGTCGTCCCGAGTCGACGAGCTTGGTGACGTGGGGCCGGGAGACGCCAAGGAGCGAGGCCGCCTGAGTCGTCGTCACTTCCGGGGCGGCGGAGACGAGCGCCACCACGTGACCGACCGACGCCTCGTAGAGCAGCGTCGCCACCATGTCGACCACGGCCGGAGGGAGGGCGGCCTTGAATCCACCTGGCGCACTGACCGTTACCGTCGCTCCTTCGGGGAGCCCCTGAAGAGCGGCGGCGCTGCGTTCGGCCTCCTGACGATCAATCCCGGTGGCGGACGGGTCCAGAGCGCCAAGAAGCTCGCGGGTAGATTCTAGGGTTGCCATGTTCCCGGCCTCGTGCGTGGGTGTGATCCCGAATATAGCGCCGGGTCACCGCAAACGCAACAAACGAAACACGGATGCCCGGTTCAGAACACCCAGGTAATCACGGCGATGGTGGCGCCGAGGACGAGGGTGGCGGCCTGGAGGGCGAGGCCGGCGGTGCGGGCGTGCGCATCCAGCTTGCGGGCGGCGGCTTCCTCTTCCTGCGCGCGGATCAGCTGCTGGTGCTGGCAGAAGGTCAGCATGCGGAAGTCGGCCTCGGTGAGCTGCGCGGCGCCCGCGGCGGCGGCGCGCTGGGCCAGCGCGTCGCACTCGGCGGGGATGGCGACGGGGCGGGGCTCGTACGACGGCATCTTGACCGACGGCGCGTAGCAGGCGCCGAGCAGCAGCAGCGCGGCGGGGATGGCGAAGGTGCGGAACAGGCGCATCGGCGGGGTCTCCCGGGGGCGGCGGAGGGGCTTTCGGACCCCGCGAAGGTACGCCGCGGCGCACGGGTGCGGCAAGGTGCTCAGCGCGCGCCGGGGAGCGTCACCGGAAGGCGGCCGCGGAACGGTGCCTCGCCGGTGAGCGCGCGGGCGGCGGCGCTCTCGGTGACGCCGGTGGGGCCCCACGCCAGCACGTACGTGCCCACCGCCGGGAAAGCGCTGCGCAGGTACGGGCTCCCCAGCGACACGACGACAGTCGGAATGCCGGACGACGCGGCGGACTGCACGAACGGCGCGAAGCCGCCGCCGACGCCCAGCGCCGCGTACTGGAGCGGCGCCACCTCCGCGCTCACCAGCAGGAGGTCGGCGGCGCGGGCGCGCTCGCGGAGCCGCGCAAAGGTGGCGGCCTGCGTGCCCGGGCTGACGCGGACGTGCTCGGCCACCACACCGCCCGCCACGAGGCCGCTCTGCAGCGTGGCGCCACCGGGGCCGCGTCCGCT
>DASVVI010000255.1:0-4803 GCA_036386635.1 Longimicrobium sp. | reverse complement strand
TCCGCTCCACACGCCCCCCGTTATGGAGTGCGCCTGCGATTCAGCGCAGGCACGGTCAGGGCACGAAAATGCCGGCCGGAGGCCGGCAGGGCCACCACGTTGGCCCTTGACAGATAAGGCCTTCTCATAGAAGACACAGAGAGAACAACTGAAAGAAGTTCTCTGTGGCTTGCAGTTCTTTCTGTGCTCTCTGTGCGAGCTTTTCCGTTGTTCCTCTCTGCGTCTCCGCGTCTCCGCGTGAGATTCCGTTTTCAGGCTTCGAGGATGACGACGGCGCCCGCGGTGTCTTCGGAGTGGGTCATGGTGAGATGGATGCGGACGGTGCCGCGTGCTTCGGCGGCTTCCGCGGCGCGGCCGGAGAGGCGCAGGGTGGGCGCGCCGGAGGGGAGCGAGACGACCTCCACGTCCGTCCACTCGCCGCCGCGGCCGACGCCGGTGCCGAGCGCCTTGAAGAACGCCTCCTTGGCGGCGAAGCGCGCGGCGTACGACTCGGCCGGGTGACGGCTCCCGGCGCAGCGGCGCGCCTCCGCCGCGGAGAAGAGGCGGCGCAGGGCGCGCTCGGGGCGCCGCTGGATCATCGCCCACACGCGCTCCACGCTCACCAGGTCCATCCCGAGGCCCACGATCATCCAAGCCAGCCTTGCGCGCGAGGGGAGTAAGGGTGCAACGTCCCGAAGATAGGCGCGCGGTGCCCACCGCTCAACGCCCGCGCGGCACGCCATTCGCACAGCGGGGCCGCGGCCGGGGAGGGTTCGGCGCGCATCCATTCCGAGCGAAGAGGCAGACGCGGCGTGGCGAGAAATCCGTGGAAGGCCCGAGCCCGGCTGCTGGGCACGGTTTTGATGGCGGCAGCGCTGGGGATCATCGTGGGGTACCTCCTGTTGCAGGTGACCATCATGCGCTGGTCCACCAGCACCTGAGCCCCCGCGCGTCCCAACGCTGTTCCTGGTATTTCCGATGAAGTCGATCCTGGCCGTACTCACCCTCGCCGCCGCACTCGCCGGCGGCGTCCCCGCCCACGCGCAGATTTCCGCCAACTCCCCGGGTGCGGCCTCGTCGCGGGTGGCCGAGCTGGAGCGCGACCTGCGCGCCATCCTGCGCGGCCCCGGCATGGCCGGCGCCACTCACGGCGTCCTCGTGGTGTCGCTGGACCGTGCCGACACGCTCTTCTCCTGGAACGCGGACGCGCGGCTCACCCCCGCATCCACGCTGAAGCTGTTCAGTACGGCGGCGGCGCTCCATTACCTGGGGCCGGAGTTCCGCTGGACCACCTACCTCCTGGCGGAGGGCGAGGTGCGCGGCGGGGTGCTGACGGGCGACCTCGTCCTCTTCGGCACGGGCGATCCCACGCTGGGGAGCAGGCGCTTCCAGGGCGCCGCGCGCGCCCTGGACGCCCTTGCGGACTCGCTACGCGCCCGCGGCGTGCGCGAGGTGGCCGGCAGCGTGGTGGCGGATGGCTCCTTCTTCGACCCGCGCCTGCGCGGCCAGGGGTGGACCGCCGAGGACCTCGTGAGCTGGTTCGGCGCCCCCGTCTCGTCCCTCGTGACCGCCGAGAACCTCGCCGGCGGACGCCCGGTGGACGAGCCGGTGCGCGTGGCGGGCGAGCGCTTCCGCACGGCGCTCGCCCGCGCCGGCATACGGGTGCGCGGCGGCGTAAGGACGATTCGCGAGCCGGGGCTCTCGCGTGCGGGCTTCCACGCGCGGCGGCCGGCGGCGGGCGCGCACGTCCTCGCCACCTACCGCTCGCCCCCGCTGAGCGAGGTGGTGCGCGTGACGAACCACATCAGCCACAACCTCTTCGCCGACGAAGCGCTGCGGACGGTCGGCCGCGTCGCCGGCGGCGAGGGGTCGTTCGAGGCCGGGGAGCGCGCCGTCGCCCGCATGCTCTCCAGCGCCGACCCACCCCGGATGCTGGACGGCTCCGGCCTGTCGCGCCTGGACCGCGTGAGCGCCCGCACCGTCGTTGCGCTGCTGGCTGCGATGGAGCGCTCCCCTGAGTTCCGCGCCTCACTCCCGGTCGCGGGGAGCGAGGCAGGGCTGCGCCGGATGTACGGCACCGCCGCCGCCCTCAACCTCCGCGCGAAGACGGGCACCCTCGCGACCGTCTCCGCCCTTTCCGGCTACGTCACCGCCGCCGACGGCGAGCGCCTGGCCTTCAGCATCATCACCAACGGCGTCCCCCGCACCGCCCTCGCCAAGGAAGCCGAGAACCGCATCGGCGCTCGCTTGGCCGAGTTTCGGCGCTGAGCAGGGAAACAGCAGGTCTCACGCGGAGACGCAGAGAGGCGCGGAACCGTCATTGGATCCGCGCCTCGGTTTTTCGTAATGCGAGCGGCCGAATGCTCTTTAGAAAAGCAGGTCGGTGGGAATGCCAAGCAGATCGCGGAGCCCTTCGATTTCGTTGCGGGTGAGCTTGCGCGCGCCTGCCAAGAACTGGGATGCGGACTGCGCACCGCCGAGTAGCACGTCCACGTTCTCGCGCCGCAACCCCTTCTGCTCCAGCATGAACTCTACCACATCCGCGGGCGTGCTGCCGTCGATCTGGAAGTTGGCGCGCTCGTACGCCTCTGCGAGAACCGAGAGAAACTCCAGGCGCTCGTAATCCTCTGAGTAGGGCGGCGGGTCCAGGTCGAGCAGCCGCTCGATCTCGACGATTGCCGCGTCGTACTCCTCTTCCGTCCGCAGCACGTGCGGCTTCGTGAAATCCAGGATCTGGGCCATCGTCTCCCCGCCCGGTGTCAGAGCGTTCCGTCGTCTGTACGGTGGTCGTACTCCGCATGAGTCAGAACGTGCCGCACGTAGATGCGGCCAAGGTCGTATCTCACATCAACCACCAATCTGTACTTGTTGCCGCCGATGTTGAAGACCGAGCGCCAGGTGCCCAGGAAGTCCACGCTTCCAAAATCCAGCCGAACCTCGTGAGGAGAGGCATAGCGGCGTGACTGCACCACCGTTAGCCACGCGCGGAGCGGGCGCTCTGCGTCAGGATGCACGCTCCAGAACTGGCGGAGCTTCTTCGGCGAGATGACGTGCACGCCGACTCAGATCATCCGGCGAGCGCACACGAAGATGCGGCGCAGCTCGCGCTCGTAGTTGCGGCGGCCCATCATGTCGTTGCGCGCGACGCCGCCGTTGCCCAGCGACGAGTGGATGATGCGCGAGCCGCCCGTGGACATGGTGACGTGCGTCACGCGCCCGCCGGAGTCCTCCGCGAAGAAGAGGAGGTCGCCGGCCTTGAGCTGCGAGAAGTCCTCGCCTGGATCGACCTCGGCGCCGCTGCGCGACTGCTGGTCGGAGTCGCGGGGGATGGTGGTGCCGTGGAGACGATGGACCGCCTGCACGAAGCCCGAGCAGTCCACGCCGCCCATCGTCACCCCGCCCCACAGGTACGGCGCGCCCAGCCACCGTGACCCCGTCTCGCACATCGCCTCGCCCACCGCGGGGAAGGACATGGGACGCAGCGCGGCGGGAAAGAGGTCGCCGTGGGGCGTGCCGACGCGGCCATCGGGGAGGCGCACCAGGCCGTCCGGCTCGCGGATCACGCGCGCACCCCAGGGGAGGAAGATGATGCGCTCCCCGTCGTGGCCGATGACCTCAGCGCCGAGCGAGATCCAGGGCTCGCCCGCGCCGCCGACCTCCCAGGCGCGGGCCTCGTGCTCGTGCTGGAGCGCCAGGTAGCCCGCGTGGATCCAACCGATGTAGCCGTCGTACGCGCGGCACTGGAGCCATCGGCCCACGCTGCGCAGCACCACCAGCCGGTTGCCGAGCACCGTCTGCGAGATCTGCGTCTCGCGGACGGCGGGGCCGGAGAGCATCGGCGCCACGGCGGAGGTGACGAGCGCGTGCACCATCTCCTCCGGGCCCGTATCCGGAAGACGCTGCACCTCGTCGCGCACCTCGCGCCACCCGGTGAGCCCCGCGATGCGCAGCCGCAGCTCGTCCGCCGCGTTGGCCTCGGAGGTGACGCCCACCAGCGCGACGGCGTCGCCATCCACCTCCACCGAAACCTCGAAGACGGCGGTACGGGGGTCGGGCGCGAACTCCTCGCGCACCGCCTCCACCAGCGCGGTCGTCTCGTCCACGGCGCTCCTCACCAGGTCTCCGGACGGGAAAGGACTTCCATCACCACGGCGATGTCGTCATCGGTGTTGTAGAGGTGCGGCGAGATGCGGATGGCCCCCTCGCGCAGGACGCAGTTCACGCCCGCGCGGCCCATGGCCCGGAACGCGCGCTCCGCGTCCGCCGGACGGAAGCAGAAGATCCCGCTGCGGTGCTCGGGACGCAGGTCGCTGACGATCTCCGCCGCGCCCGTCGAACGGAGCCACTCGATGAGCGGGTCGAGCAGTTCCAGCACGTGCCGGCGGATGTTGCCCGGCCCGACCTCGTGGAGAAGCGTAAGCGACTCCGTCATGCCCGCGATGTCCTGGAAGGGGAGCGTCGCCACCTCGAAGCGGCGCGCCGTGTCCCAGAACTCGTAGCGGTAGTCGAGGAGGCGGCTGTAATCGAGCGTCCCCGCCATCGCCGTCCACCCCACCACGCGCGGCTCCAGCTGCGTCACCAACTCGCGGCGCACGTAGGCGAAGCCGGTGCCGAAGGGGCTGCACAGCCACTTGTGCCCGCCGGTCGCCAGGACGTCGACGCTGGCGGCGCGCACGTCCACCGGTACCTGGCCGAGAGACTGGATCGCGTCCACCACGAAGAAGATCCCCTGCTCGCGGCAGACGCTCCCGAACCGCTCCAGCACGGCGTTGTACCCGGACGCGAACTGCACGGAAGAGAGCGCAAAAATGCCGACGTCGCCGC
>DASVVI010000254.1:0-2392 GCA_036386635.1 Longimicrobium sp. | reverse complement strand
TGCACGCCCCCGAAGATCAGGAGCGCGGCGGCCACCAGGCTGAAAACGAGAGCGGGCATGAGGCACCGGAGGTGAGAGGATCAGTGTTCGATATATCGTATGATGACATATCGCGTGCTGATGCATACAGCACGATTCCTCCCCAGTCAAGTGCCACACTTGCCCCGGTCCTCGCCATCGGCTATACATCAGCAGCCGATATACTCGCCGCCCCTCCATCCCGCGCCCATGTCCGCCGATCCAGCACCGGAGCAGTTCCTGCCGCTCACGCCGGCCACCTTTCACATACTCCTCACGCTGGTGCAGGAGGAGCGGCACGGCTACGGGATCATGCAGGAGATCACGCAATCCACCGGCGGCGAGCTGCGGATCGGGCCGGGGACGCTCTACGGCTCGCTGAAGCGCCTGGTAGCGGATGGGCTGGTGGAGGAGGTGGGCGACCGCGCCCTGGAGGACCCGCGCCGCCGCTACTACCGGCTGACGGCGCTGGGTCGGGCCGTCGCGCGCGCCGAAGCCCAGCGCATGGTGTCGATGGTCCGCACCGCGCGCAGTAAGAAGCTCATCGGCCCGGCCGGCGCATGAACGGGCTCCCCGCACTCGTCCGCATCCTGGCGGCCGCATTCCCCCGCGAGTTCCGCCAGCGCTTCGGCGACGACATGCGCCAGTGCATCCTCGACGCCCGGGATGCTCTCGGGGACGCATCGGCCGCGGCGCGCGCGAAGTTCTGGCTCCGCACCACGATCGACCTCGTGCGCGCCGGCATCGTTGAGCACGTGCGCGCCCGCCGCGCCCGCCCCCGCTCCCGTGCGCTCCGCCTGGTGGGGTTCGCCTCCCTCGCCGCCGCCATCGGCAACGTCCTCGTCGACCTGCTCTCCGCCGAGCTCCAGATGGGGATCGGCGCGCTGCTGCTTACCGCCCTCGGCACGGCACTCGGCGCCGTTCTCGCACGCCCCAACGCGCACCCGGCTCCGTAACAGCAATCCCACGCGGAGGTTTTCTCCGTGACTTCTCAGTCCTCCGCCGACGCGCCGCCCTCCTCCGCATGCGCGAGCGCCGCTCGCAGGTGTCGCACGGCCTCGGACACGGCCCCCGCCCGCGCATCCTCCGCCAGCTCGTGCGATTCGCCCAGCAGGCGGACGGCGGAGTTGAGCGCGTGGGCGACTTCGCGGTCCCGCGCCAGCCCCAGCCCATGCAGCTGCCGCCCGAGCTGGTCAATGCGAAAGGCCGCCCCGTTCAAGCGCGCGTGCGTCGGCGCCCCCTCGCGCAGCACCTCCAGAATCATCCGCAGTGCTTCCGTAAACGACGATGATGAGGTCAAGCTCCCCCTCCCGTGAGATTCCCTTTCCTTGGCGCACCCCCTCCACCATGCACGTTCCGCGCTGACCGTAGAGGCGCGATTCCTCGCCCCCCGCGACGCGCACCGATCCGGTAGGGGCCGCCCCACGTGGCTGCCCGTGCTCCTCGCCACGCCGACCCCCGCCGCCGCGCACCGCCAAACGCCAAACGCCAAACGCCCCTCCCCCAGGCAGTTTTGGGGGAGGGGCCGCGAGGAACGAGCGGGGGAGGGGGCCCTACTCCGCCGCCTCCGTCACCAGCGCGTGCACCGTGCGGCGCAGCTTCTGGATGCGGTTGGGCGCCTCGGTGTAGTACACGCGGTTGGTCAGCAGCACCGCCCAGGTCCTGTGCTCCGGATCCACCCAGAGCGACGTGCCGGTGAAGCCGGTGTGCCCGAAGGCGCGGTCGCTCATGGAGCGCCCCACCGGCCCGGTGCCGTTGGCGGAAGGCGTCTCCCAACCCAGCGCACGGGTCCCTTCCTGCCGCACCGCAAAGGTGTCGATGGTCGCCGCGTCCAGCACGCGCACCCCGTCCAGCTCGCCGCCGCTGGCTAGCATCGCCGCGTAGCGCGACAGGTCGCCGGCGGTGCTGAAGAGCCCCGCGTTCCCCGCCACGCCGTCCAGCGAGCGGGCGATGGGATCGTGCACCACCCCGCCGACGGGCCTTCCCTCCGAGCTCCGGTAGGTGGGGGCGCAGCGCTCGCAGTCCGCGCCGGGCGCGTAGCCCGTGGACGCCATCCCCAGCGGCTCCCACACCCGCCGCTCCAGCAGGGCGGGGACGGGCTCGCCCGCCGCGCGCTCCAGCGCCGCAAAGAGCACCACGAAGCCCACGTCCGAGTACTCCACCTTCTCCCCGGGCGAACGCTCCAGCGGCGTGCGGATCAGCGATGCGAGACGCGCGTCGGGCGTGGCGCCGCGCGGAGTGGCGCCCGCGGGGAGGCCGGCGGTGTGGGTCAGCAGGTGGCGCACCGTGACCGCATCCTTGCCGCCGCCCGAGAACTCCGGGAGGTAGCGCGAGACGGGCACGTCCAGCTCCAGGCGGCCGTCCTCGTACAGCA
>DASVVI010000253.1:0-4618 GCA_036386635.1 Longimicrobium sp. | reverse complement strand
TGCCGGGAAGATCAGGAAGCTGGTGGCCACTCCCAGCGCGCCGGCCCGCAGCGTGTCCGCCCTCACGGAGTCGCTCACCCGGTCAAGCCGCGGGTGTGCGTAGAAGACCGCCGCCGCGCCCACGCCGGCCAGGAGCAGCCCCAGCGCGATGGTGGAAAGGAGCCCGGAGAGCCCGTCGCTGAACTGCCCCAGGAAGCTGCGGTTCCGCATGCGCAGGCGCCCGTCGCCAGCGGTGTGGCGGCCGGCCACGCGCTCCTCGCCGCCCTCCACCCGCATCTCGCCGAGCACGCGCCCGTGGTGGTTCACCAGGCGCCCGCCGAGCACGCGGGCGTCGCCGTTCACCACTCCGGAGTTGTCCAGGTCGCCGCCGCTCACCTGCACGCTGCCGCCCACGGCCGCGCCCTGCACGATGCGCAGGTCGCCGCCCACGACGGTGACGTTGCCCTGCACGCGGCCCCGCACGGCCAGGTCGCCGCCGGTCACCACCACCTTGCCCTCCACCACCTCGTCCGGCCCGATCTCCACGTCGCGGCCGACGACGATGCGGTCGCCTCCGCGGCGGATCTCGGCGGCGGGGTGGGCGGTGGCCTCCAGCGTGTCCTGGGCGGGCAGGGTGTGCGCCGTACCCAGCAGCGCCGCGAGCGCGGCGAATGCGACGGCCGCGAACCCGCGGTTCATCCGATCAGTGTGCATGAGTCAGTTCCCCTGTCGGGGTCCGAAGGAGTCGAACCATCGCCCATCCGGAGACGGGAATCGCAAGGAGCGCCATCAGAACGACCGCCAGCAGCCCCGCGTACCCGCCCGGCATCTGCCCGCCCTGCTCCACCACCCACTGTGCCGCGCCGCTGCGCAGCGTCCACTCCGCCCCGCGCACGGTGGCGCCCCACACCGTCTCCGCCACCCACCCGCGCCCGATGGCCCACAACGAGCCCGCGTTCACCCCGGGGTGCGAGAACACCCAGGCCAGGAAGGGGACGATGGGCGCCAGCGGGGCGAGCCCCGCCGCCAGCACCAGCATCCACCCGCGGCGGGTGGCGGGGAGCCAGCGGCGTCGCGCCTTCGCCGTGCTCGCCTCCGGAGCTTCGGCCGGAAGGAGCACGCGCGCCATCACCGCGTCCGCGAACGTTGCGGACGGGGCGAAGCGCGGGAGCGCGGCGAGTGCCGAGATCACGGCCCTCGACGCTTCCAGCTCGGCCGTGCACAGCGCGCACTGGGCCAGGTGCGACTCGGCGCGGGCGCGCTCCATCTGCGAGAGCGTGCCCTCCGCGAGCTCGTCCAGCGTCCAGTGTTCAAGGTGTGCGGTGTCTTGCGTCACGGTGTCCTCGTCAGCAGCGGCTTGCGTTCATGTTGGGGCCTACGGGAGCAGGTGGAGCTGAGTTTCAACGGCCTGGTGCGTCAGTGCGTTAGTGCGTGAGTGCGTTGTGATTGAGCGCACTTACGCACTCACGCACTCACGCACTTCCCTTCACACTCTCAAGTGCTCGAGCTTCCCGCGGAGCTCGTGGCGCGCGCGGTGGATGAACGTCTTCACCGTGCCGAGCGGGAGGCTCATGATGTCCGCGATCTCCTGGTACTCGCGGCCCTCCACGTGGCGCAGCAGGATGGCCGTGCGGTACTCCGGGCGAAGGGCGCCGATCGCGCCCTCGATCGACTCGCCCAGCTCCTTGGCCTCCAGCAGCTCCTCGGGATTCTCGTCGTCGCTCGCCACCGTGATGGTGGAGGCTTCGATCTCGTCCGCGGTCACCGCGTAGCGCGATCCATCTATCGAGACCGTCGCCACTTCCTTCTTGCGGATGTGGTCGATGGTCAGGTTCGTGGCGATCTTGAAGATCCACGAAGAGAATTTGTACTTCGGGTCGTAGCGGCCGATGTTGTTGAAGACGCGGACAAACGTCTCCTGCGCCAGGTCTTCCGCCTGCTCGCGGTCGCGGAGCATGCGGTAGACGAGGGAAAACACCGGGCGCTGGTAGCGCCCGAGCAGCTCGCGGTATGCCTTCTCACTCCCTTTCTGGGCGAGGGCGACGAGCTCGTGGTCCGTAAGCGCGGTTGCGGTCAACGTAGGAAACGGGGTGAAAACCGTACCTCCTTGCGAGGGGTACGGCATCCTCCGGCGGGAAGTTTCAGGCGCGGCGCGCGGCCTTGCTGGCGACCGGGGCGGGGGGTACCTTTCCGCGTCTATTCTACACCCGCGAGCCCATTTACGGTATGCCGCAGACCCCCGTCCGCCCTTCGGCGCTCCCGGCCAGCGAGGAGAAGGCCGCGCACGTCCGGCGGATGTTCTCGTCCATCGCGCCGCGCTACGACCTGCTCAACCACCTCCTGTCGCTCAACATCGACAAGGTGTGGCGGCGCCGCGCGGTGGACCGGCTGGGGTGGGAGCGCAACCCGGGCGGCACCTACCTGGACACCTGCGCGGGGACGCTGGACCTCTCCGTGGAGCTGGCGCGCCGCCCCGGCTTCACGGGCCGCGTGGTGGGGAGCGACTTCACCTACGCCATGCTGGAGCACGGCACGGACAAGCTGCCCGCGATCCCCGTGGAGCCCGCCTGCGCGGACGCGATGCTCCTCCCGTTCGCGGACGAGTCGTTCGACGGGGCCACGGTGGGGTTCGGGGTGCGCAACCTGGCGGAGCTGGACGTGGGGCTGCGCGAGACGGCGCGGGTGCTGAAACCGGGGGCGCGTTTCGTGATCCTGGAGTTCACCACGCCGGGGTGGCAGCCCTTTCGCGGGCTGTACCTCTTCTACTTCCTGCGCGTGCTGCCGGCGGTGGGGCGTCTGGTGTCGAAGCACGACTCGGCGTACACGTACCTCCCGGAGTCGGTGCGCCAGTTTCCGGAGCCGCCCGAGCTCGCCGCGCGGATGGAGCGCGCCGGCTTCGCGGACGTGGGCTGGACGACGCTCTCCGGCGGGATCGCGGCGCTGCACTGGGGGACGAAGCGCTGATGCCGCGCGCCCTCCAGGTCTTCGCGATGACGCTCCTGCTGTCATTCATGGGGTGCTGCGTCGCTTCCGCCCTCCTGCAGCTCATCGCCCATACGCGCCACTCGCGCGGCGGGCCGGGCGGTCTGGGCTCGATGTGGAAGCCGGAGGGGAGGTTCGACGACGTGGGGGTGAACCAGATGCGGCTGGCGCGCAGGCTCCTGCTGGTGGGCGCGGTGGCGTACCTGTCGTACGGCCTGGTGACGATGATCGCGCACCAGGTGGACGTGGGGGGGTAACAGGGCCCTCACCCCCCGGCCCCCTCTCCCGATAACAGGAGAGGGTGCCCCTCTCGTTCTCGGGAGAGGGGGGGAACCGCGGTTTGCTGGGCGAGGCGTTCGACCTCGCCTTTGCGCTTTGTGGCGAACGGATACAGGGAAGCAGGTATAGATATGGTGTATCAGAATTTGAGGGATTTCCTCCGCTTCCTGGATCGTACGGGGCAGCTCGTGCGCGTTCGGCAGCCCGTCTCCGTGGATCTGGAGATGGCGGAGATCACGGATCGCACGATGAAGCTCCCGGGCGGCGGGCCGGCGCTCCTCTTCGAGCGGCCGGTGCTGATCGACGGTACGGAGAGCCCCATCCCCGTGGCTATCAACATCTTCGGGTCGTGGCGCCGGATGGCCGCGGCGCTGGGCGTTGACGACGTGGAGGTGCACGCGCGCCGCATCGCCGAGCTGGTGAAGCCGGAGATTCCCAAGGGGCTTTGGGGGAAGATGGCGATGCTCCCCAAGCTGGCGGAGCTCACCAAGGTGCCGCCGCGGCCGTACAACGGCGCGCCGCCCTGCCAGCAGGTGATCCTGCGCGAGGGCGAGTTCGACCTGACGCGCTTCCCCGTGCTCAAGACGTGGCCGCACGACGGCGGGCCCTTCATCACGCTCCCGATGGTGGTGACGTCCGATCCTGAGACGGGCATCCAGAACATCGGGATGTACCGGATGCAGGTGTTCGGGCCGACGTCGACGGGGATGCACTGGCAGCGGCACAAGGGCGGCGCCGCGCACTACCGCGCGTGGAAGCGCACCCGCGGCGGGCGCATGCCGGTGGTCGTAGCCATCGGGGGGGACCCGGCGACGATGTACACCCCCAGCGCGCCGCTGCCGCCGGGGATCGACGAGTACCTGTTCGGCGGCTTTCTGCGGCGCGACCCGGTGCGCACCTGCAAGGCCATCACCGCCGACCTCACCATCCCCGCCGAGGCGGAGATCGTGCTGGAGGGGTACGTGGACACCGACGAGGAGCTTCGCATCGAGGGGCCGTTCGGCGACCACACGGGCTTCTACACGCTGGAGGACCCGTACCCCACTTTCCACGTGACCACCGTCACGCTGCGCGAGGACCCGATCTACCCCGCCACGCTGGTGGGGCGCCCGCCGGTGGAGGACGTGTACCTGGGCGGCGCCACGGAGCGGATCTTCCTTCCGCTCGCGCGTCTGACGATGCCGGAGATCGTGGACTACCACATGCCTCCCGAGGGCGTGTTCCACAACCTGGTCTTTGTCTCCATCCGCAAGGAGTACCCGGGGCACGCCTACAAGGTGATGAACGGGCTCTGGGGGATGGGGCTGATGTCGCTGGCCAAGGTGATCGTGGTGGTGGACGAGGGGATCGACGTGCGGAACACGCAGGAGGCATGGTG
>DASVVI010000252.1:0-2363 GCA_036386635.1 Longimicrobium sp. | reverse complement strand
CGCGACATGCAGCAGGATCAAGAAGAGCAGCGTGCCCGGATCACGCACCTGGCGCGCTCGTTGAAGCGCACCCGTTTCCCGTGCGAGCTCGCACCAGCCGGGCGGCAGGAGGGTTGTAATCACCTCCCACTCGCGAGTGAGGGTTGTTGCGTCCATGAGGGCACAGCATAAACTCCCCTTGGGACGCAGTCAACCTAAGTTAGCGCTTATGGGGCTTCAGCCCCCGGTGACCCGTCGCCGGCCCCATCTTCCGCGACCGACCCCGCCCCCACGAACCTGCGAAGGCAGGTTTTCCGCGGTTGTTGCAGCGGTTTCAACCGCCACAAACAAGCAGCACAGACAAATCCGCCCCCGCCCGGACCGGAGTCCAGGCGGGGGCGCTCGTTCCAGACCCCGAGCTCTACAGCGTGAAGACCGCGCGCAGGTCCCAGGGGCCGGGGATCGGCGGGGGGGTCGCCGGGTCGAGGACCATCATGCGGCGGCCCTCCTTGGAGATCCGCCCCACCACGAACGGTACCGGCTGCGCGTCCTTCATCGTCGTCGCTCCCAGGGAATGGTTGGGCCGCACCGCGGACCGGGCCAGCCCGCCCAGCCGCCGCGCACGGGCGCGGAGGAACGGGCGGCGGGCACGGACCGGCACGGGATCAGTACTTACGGATGACGCCGACCACGATCCCCTGGATCTGCACCGCATCCGCCGGGAAGTACATCGGCTCCATGGTGGGGTTGGCCGGCTGCAGGCGCACCTTGCCGTCCTTCTCCCGGTAGAACTTCTTGACCGTGGCGGAGCCGCCCACCGTCCCGTCCGAGACCAGCGCCACCACCATCTCCCCGTTGTCCGCCGTCTGGCGGGAGTTGACGATGATGTAGTCGCCGTCGCGGATCTGCTCGTCGATCATGGAGTCGCCCTTGACGCGGAGGACGTAGTTGTTGCCGCGCCGCACCATGTCGTGGGGAACCGTGACCGTCTCCTGCAGGCCGTCCGTCACCTCCAGCGGAAGACCCGCCGCGACGGTGCCCATCAGGGGAAGCTCGATGGCCGGAGCGTGCAGGTCCGCGCGGACCACTTCAAGAGACCGGCTCTTGTTGTAGTTCTTCCGCAGGAAGCCCTTTTGCTCCAGATTGGTGAGATGCTCGTGGACGGTCGCCAGCGAGGAGTATTGGAAGTGCTCCGCAATCTCCTCGTAGCTCGGGGAGTACCCGTTCGTCTCCACGAAGGATTCGACGTAGTCCAGGATCTGCCGCTGCTTCTTCGTGAGCGCCATTGCGCCTCCGGCTGTTGATATCGGGGTTGCATCCGAACAGGCACCGAAGCAATATACCCGAACGCAAACCGAAGCGCAAGCAATCAATTTTCTGTGATCTCAAACATCCTGGACCGCATCGTCGCCACCAAGCGGGAGGAGCTGCGCAGCCTTGCCGGAACGGGCCCCGAGCTGCGCTCCCGCGCAGGCGACGCGCCCCCTCCGCGCGGCTTCGCCAGGGCGCTGCGCCGGCCGGGCGAAGTGCGCCTGCTGGCCGAGGTGAAGCGCCGCTCCCCTTCCGCCGGCGAGATCCGCCCCGGCGCAGATCCGGCCGAGGTCGCCCGCGCGTACCAGCAGGGCGGGGCGGCGGCCGTATCCGTGCTCACCGACCGCGAGTACTTCGGCGGCAACCTGGACGCGCTGCGCAGCGTGGCGTCCGCGGTCGCGCTCCCCGTGATCCGCAAGGACTTCGTCATCGATCCGCTGCAGGTGTGGGAGGCGCGCGGCGCGGGGGCGGACGCGGTGCTGCTGATCGTGCGCATCCTGGACGACGAGCTCCTGCGCGAGCTTCACGCGCAGATCCGCGAGTTGAGGATGGACGCGCTGGTGGAGGCGCACAACGCGGACGAGGTGGAGCGCGCCCTGGCCGCCGGCGCCACGCTGCTGGGGATCAACAACCGCGACCTGGACACCTTTGTCACCGACTTGGAGATGTCGATGCGGCTGGCCGGCGCGGTGCCCGCGGGGGTCACGCTGGTGGCGGAGAGCGGGATCCGCGCGGCTTCGGACGTGGACCGGCTCGGCGCGGCCGGTGTAGACGCAATCCTCGTGGGCGAGTCGCTGATGCGGCAGGAGGACCTGCGCGCCGCGGCCGCCGCCCTGGCCGGGCGCCCCAAGGTGGAGCGGGTGTGACGCATCCCGAGGTCAAGGTCTGCGGCCTGACGCGGCACGAGGACGCGCGGGTCGCGGCCGAAGCCGGCGCCGCGTACCTGGGCGCCGTTTTCGCGCCCGGCGGCCGCCGCACGGTGACGCCGGAGGCCGCTCGCGTTATTTTTGGCGATCTCCCCGCGCGCAGGGTCGGCGTCTTCGTGGACGCCTCTCTCGACGAGCTGGAGGCCG
>DASVVI010000251.1:0-2620 GCA_036386635.1 Longimicrobium sp. | reverse complement strand
CTCGTCGATGCGCACGGCCCGCCCGGTGCGCAGCGTCCGCGTCACGGGGCAGTGGTGCGGCGGGTAGGGCGTGCCGTCGGCGCGGGTGTGGTGGATGAGGGGGTGCATCCGCGCGCCCAGCACCTCGCGGGGCGTGTAGCCCAGCATCTCGGCGCCCGCGCGGTTGAGAAAGGTGCAGCGCCCCTCGCCGTCCATCCCAAAGATCCCTTCGTCGGTCGATTCCAGGAGCGACGAGCGCCGCCGCTGCTCCTGCTCGATCTCGTACGCCGCCTCGCGCAGCTCGATCTCGGTAACTGCCGATGCGGCCAGGTCGCGCAGGATGCCGATCTCCTCCTGGCTCCAGCTGCGCGGCCGGTTGTCGATGGCGCAGAGGGCTCCCAGCGCGTGCCCCTGCGAGGTGATCAGCGGGATGCCGGCGTACGCGATGACGGAGAGCGCCGGTATCGCGAGGTTGTCGGCGACCCGCGGGTCCAGGCGCGCGTCCTCCACCACGAGCGCCTCGCGCATCCCCAGCGTGTACTGGCAGAAGGAGTGCGAAAGCGGGGTCTCGCGCGCGGAGGCCCACGGCTCGGGGAGGCCGACGCAACCCTTTAGAAGCTGCCGGTCCTCCTCCACCAGCGTCACCAGCGCCACGGGCACGCGAAGGATGCGCGTCACCAGGCTGGACAGCCGGTCGAACGCCGTCTCCGCCGCCGCGTCGGCGAGCGCGACGCGGCGCACCGCGGCCAGGCGGCGGGGATCGTGAAGGATTTCTTGCAGCGTATGTGTCATGGTCCAGCCACATCCGTTGAGCCGCTTGCCCGGAGGCGCGGCCCCGGCGCAAGTGCCGCGCCAGCACCGCTTTGGGCTCACACAGAGCCACAGAGGGGAACGGAAAGAGGAAACAGCGAGAGGAATGTTGTATCTTGCTCTGTGTCTTTGCTGTCGTCTCCGCACCTCTGTGTGAGATTGCTGTTTCACTCCCGAATCCGGATCATGCGTCGCTTCACGCTCCTGCTTCTCCTGCTCGTTCTCCCCTCCTGGCTAGCCGCGCAGGAGACCGTCCGCGTCACCGTCGTGGTGAGGGCCGGGGATGCCCCCGCCGCGGGTGCAACGGTGCGCGCGGAGGCGGTCACCATGCGCACCGACGCGGAGGGCACCGCCACCCTCCGTCTGGCACCTGGCGAGCGGACGATCGCGGTTTCCAAGCTGGGCTTCGCATCCCAGCGCCTCACCCTGCGCCTGCGCGCCGACACCACCGTGGTCGTGGCGCTGCAGGAGGCGGCGGAGGAGCTGGAGGAGATCGTGGTGACTACCACGCGCACGGGGCAGCGCATCGAGGACGAGCCCACCCGCGTGGAGGTGCTCACGCGAGAGGAGGTCGAGGAGAAGATGCTGATGACGCCCGGCGACATCTCCATGATGCTCAACGAGACCTCCGGGCTGCGCGTGCAGACGACCAGCCCGTCGCTCGGCGGCGCGAACGTACGGGTGCAGGGGCTGAGCGGCCGCTACACGCAGCTCCTCTCCGACGGCCTTCCGCTGTACGGCGGCCAGTCCGGCGCGCTCGGCCTCCTCCAGATCCCGCCGATGGACCTGGGGCAGGTGGAGGTCATCAAGGGCGCGGCATCGGCGCTGTACGGCTCGTCCGCGCTGGGCGGCGTGGTCAACCTGGTCTCGCGCCGCCCCGGCGAGGAGTCCGCGCGCGAGCTCCTCCTCAACCAGACAACGCGCAACGGCACGGACGTCGTGGGCTTCGCCGCGGCGCCGCTGTCGGAGCGCTGGGGCTACTCCCTGCTCGCCAGCGTCCACCGCCAGGGCGAAGCCGACGTGGACGGCGACGGCTGGACGGACATGCCCGGCTACCGGCGCGCCGTCGTGCGCCCGCGCCTCGTCTGGGACGACGGCGCGGGGCGGAACGTCGTCATCACCGCCGGCGCGACGGCGGAGGACCGCGAGGGCGGCGGCCGGGTGCCCGCGGGCCACTTCCCCGAGACGCTGGAGACGCGCCGCGGAGACGTGGGCGCCGTGGGCCGCATCCTCATGGGCGATCGGCTCCTCGCGGTGCGCGCATCGGCGATGGCGCAGAGCCACGCCCACGGCTTCGGCGACGTGCGCGAGGACGACCTGCACTCCACCGGCTTCGCCGAGGCCGCGTACTCCGGCACCGGCGGTGGCCACACCTGGGTCGTGGGCGCCGCCCTCCAGGCCGAGGGCTACCGCGCGCACGACGTGAGTCGCTTCGACTACACGTACGTCACGCCGTCCCTCTTCGCGCAGGAGGAGTACGCGCCGGCGGAGTGGATCACGCTGTCGCTGGCGGGCCGCGCGGATCGGCACAGCGAGTACGGCACCTTCTTCAACCCGCGCCTCTCCCTGCTTCTGCGCCCGGCGGAGTGGACGGTGCGCGGCTCGGTAGGCACCGGATACTTCGCGCCGACGCCGTTCACCGAGGAGACCGAATCCATCGGCCTCTCGCGCGTGCGCCCCCTGGACGGGCTGGATGCGGAGCGCGCCCTCACCGCGTCGCTGGACGTGGGGCGCAGCATCGGCTCGGTGGAGGTGAACGCGACGGTCTTCGGGTCGCGCACGCAGAACGCGCTGCAGCTCGTGGAGAGCGCCGCCGTGCCCGGGATGCTGG
>DASVVI010000250.1:0-7417 GCA_036386635.1 Longimicrobium sp. | reverse complement strand
CCGCTCGTCACGCGCGACCCGGCAATCGCCGCCGCGGCGGGGGTGGAGGTCATCTGGTGATCCCTTTTACTCCCCGGCCATGAAACGCCTCCACTCTGTACTCCTCATCGCGCTCGGTGCCTGCGTGTCGTTCACGCCCATTCCGCGCGAGGGGATGCTGGCGGTGCAGCAGGAGGTGTGGTGGACAAGGATGCGGGCGCTCTGCGGCGGCGCCTTCGAGGGGCACCTCGTGGAGGGGAACGCCAGCGACAGCGCCTTCGTGCGCAACCGCCTGGTGATGCGGGTGGAGGACTGCCGCGAAGGGGAGATGGCGATCCGCTTCCACGTAGGCGAAGACCACTCGCGCACCTGGCTCGTGCGCCGCACGGAGGATGGGCTGAACCTGCGGCACCGCCACGTGCACGAGGACGGCACCGAGGGGTCGCCCACCAACTACGGCGGCGACACGCAGGGGCCGGGGACGGCGATCCGCCAGGATTTCCACGCCGACAGCGCCACCGCGCGCATGCTCCCTGCAGCCGCGCGCAACGTGTGGACGATGGAGGTGATGCCGGGGCGCGCGTTCGGCTACGCGCTCCGCCGCGAGGGGACGGACCGGCGCTTCCGGGTGGAGTTCGACCTGCGCCGCCCGGCGCGCTGAGGAAACTCGGCACGCCGCCCGCGCGTATACCCTTCCCACGCAATCATCTGGGCGCGAACACGCCCGCACCGCGAGCCGAAGAACGAGATGTATGGGATCGCCGGACTGCTGACGGGGCGCACACTCGCCGGCCGCTACCGCATCGACGCGGTGGTCGGCCGCGGCGGGATGGGTGCCGTGTACCGCGCCACCGACGAGCGGCTGGGGCGCGAGGTCGCCGTGAAGGTGATCGGCACGGGCGGCTCCGACCCCGGCGAGCACGCCCGCCTGCGCGCGCGCTTCCACCGCGAGGCGCGCGCCGTGGCCTCGCTGCGCCATCCCAACGTGGTAGCCGTGTACGACTTCGGCACCGATGGCGAGGTGGACCTCGACTTCCTGGTGATGGAGCTGCTGCGCGGCGAGGACCTGGCGGCGCGCCTCACCCGCACCGGCGCGCCGCCGCTGGGCGTGGCCGTGTCGATCCTCCGCCAGGCCGCGCGGGGGCTGGCCGCGGGGCACCGCGTGGGCCTCGTGCACCGCGACATCAAGCCCGGCAACCTCTTCCTTGAGGATGGCGACAGCCCGGACGAGCCGCACGTGCGCGTCCTGGACTTCGGCATCGCCAAGCTGGACGCCGACGACGGCTCCATGACGGCGCTCACCGAGTTCGGCCGCGCGCCCTTCTCCCCCGCCTACGCATCGCCCGAGCAGATGGCAGGCGAGGGCGACGTGGGCCCCGCGTCGGACGTGTTCAGCCTCGCCGCCGTCGGCTACCACCTGGCGACGGGGATGCGCCCCTTCACCTCCTCCGATCCGTCGCGCGCGGCCGAGGAGGTGACCGCCGCCGTGCGCGCCCTCCCGCAGCGAGCCCCGCAGCTCCCCGGCGATCTGCACGAGGCGCTGGTCCGCGCGCTGTCGCTGTCGCCGCGCGAGCGCTTCCGCGACGCCGCTGCCTTCGCCCAGGCGCTTGGCGTGGCGCCGACGGTCGCGTCGGCGCCACGCGCCAGCGCGCCGGTCTCCGCACCCTCCGAACCGACGCTGATGTTCGTGGCGGACGAGGAGGATTTCACGCGCCTGCAGAACGAGGCGCCGCGCCCGGCCTCCACCACGGCGCCCGCGCCCCGCGTGCCGCCCCCGGTTCCCGTCCGGCCTGCGCCCCTGCGGGCAACCGCGGTGTCGGTAGAGCCGCCCGCTCCGCCGCCGGTGCTCCCCGCGCCCGCCCCGCCGGTGCGTGCGATGGCGTCTGCGGCCGCGCCCGTTGTGCTGGGCGCTCCGATGATGGAGGATCGGCGCCAGCCAGGGATGATGCGCCGTTTCCTGCGAGCGCTGTGGGACTTCTCGGTCACCACGATCGTGCTGGCGCTGTTCGTCGGCTCTTGGACCCTTGCCGCCACGGGCGTGGTGGAGGAGAACCGCGCCCAGTTCCTCGGCGGCGCGCTCGCGACCGTGCTCTTCACCCCCTGGGCCGTCCACCGGCTGACGGGGAGGCGGGGGCGTGCGGGGCTGGGGGTGCTCGGCTCCGCCGCCGCCACGGGCGCCACGGTCCGCTACGTCGGTCTCGACGCGGACCCGGCGATCCTCCTGGCCGCTACCTTTGGCCTTCAGGTGGTGACGTGCTTCGTGCTGTCGTGGCTGACGCGGCGGAACGTGCGGGAGGCGGTGGCGGTGTAACCGGTCGATAATCTGAGACCCACAAGAAACGAGGTGCGGCAGAGCGATCCTGCCGCACCCTGTTTGCTTTGCCCCACCCGCTCATAGCCAGCGTCGCAGATCCGCGGCGAGCGCGCCAAATCCGCCAGGGAAATCCGCCTCCAGCCCACCGATGTCATTCGCGAGCCGGTTCGCTGCCGCCACTGCCCGCTCAGTTTCCAACAGGATCGATGGGCGCGCGGTCCCGTACACGGTCTCCTTCAAGCTCACCTTCGTGTAGGGAAACTGTCCGCTTTGCAACGCACGAGACCAAGCAGCCTCGTTAACGTGCGGAACTACGCCTCGCGCGTACCAACCCTCCACGGCCGGAACTGCGACTCCGAAGGCGACCTTCAGAGCACCTCGACCTACGCGCTCAGCAAGACGACCTCGTATGAGTGCGTGCACGCTCCGGAGCTCGCACACACGGCACCTCGGCTCTCCGCCCTCAACCATGTCGTGCTGCACCGTGTGTACTACCGAACGATCCGAGTCCGCGACCACCACCAAGCCTTCAACATCGGTTTGGAAGTGCAGGTGCCGGATGATCGCCGGCAGCACGTCACGCACCGCGGGCCAACCGCGCGACCGGAGCGTGAGCGGCTCGGGGGAGGTGGTCTGCGAGCCAAGCACCGCCTCGACTAACAGCCGCACTGCCGCCTCGTCCGCCGACGATTCGCTGAGGACGGCTACCTTCATGGCGCTACGGGCACCCCGCCGAGGATCCCGCTGTACCACGCCTCACCCAGGCTGACCTCTTCCAGCAGCTCGGCGAGATCAGGTCTTTCGCTAAGCCGGTGGAACTCCGAGCCGAGCTCCGTCTTCTCCGCAATGATGATCTCCTCCGGATGATCCTTGTGAAGATCGAGCAAGAGCGGGGAGTGCGTGGTGACGATCACCTGCGCCGGTTTACGCTGCATCCCAAACGATTCAGGATACGACAGCCGATAAAGCGCATCTTGGACGTCTCGATAGAGGCGCGGGTGGATGCCTCGGTCGGGCTCCTCCAGACCGATGATCGAAGGCGGCTTAGGGAGGTATGAAAGCGTAAGCAACGCGATTGCCAGTAGCACGCCATGTGATAACTCAGTCGCGCGAATCTTGTGTTGGCCCTCACGCGTCCGCAGTGCGAAGGCGCGCATCCCCTCCCCCGGTGTATCGAAAAGGATGCGGTCGAACTCCGGCATGAGGCGACTGATATCTTCGTTCAACCCCTCAAAGGTTTCTGGGAACTCGTCTCGCATGCGGTCAAGGACACCCGCTAGCCCACTCCCATCCGACTCTAATTGCATCGCCGGTTTGAGCTGGACCGGTGCTGCGATCCTTTCAGGGTTGAAGGAGAAGATCCGGGTACGCCCGATCACGTCCCACGCCTCTTGCTCTACAGCTGACGACAAGTTGGAGATGCGCTTGAAGCTCCCACCTTGCACCGCGTTGTAGCCGATCCGCGCGCCTTTCCACTCAGCGGTCACTCCGACTCCACTGCCGCGAGGGATTCCAGCGGATCGGAACCAATCACTGAGCTGTAGACCCTGGCCAGCGAGCAGACGAAGCCCGTCGAACAATGTGCTCTTACCGCTTCCATTCGGCCCAACGACAAGGTTGTATCGCCCCAACCCCAGTTCGGTGGTGCGGAGTACCTTGAAGTTTGTGAAACGCAGGGAGTCGATCATGGGCACTCGGAAGAGTCACGATGGGCGTGGTTTCGCATAACGGATTCTTGGCTCTGCGTACCGATAAAGTCAAGCGACCCGCTGTCCTGCTGTGTCGTTCTCCCGCCGTTCAAGCCATCCCCTGCGTGTTTTTGTGTAATGCCCTCAATCGGCGCGGGATGGCACGAAAGTCGAGTTCGCACTATGCTGTCCTAAGCAGACCTCCGTTTCCACTCCACCCAGGATGCCCGTGCTCGTCCGCTTCGTTCCCGTCGCGGTGCTCGCGTCCGCGACGCTGCTGCAAGCGCAGCAGCCCGCCCTCACGGGGTACTCAACCGCCGCCGCGCAGCGCGAGCGCGCGGCCGAGGCCGCCGCCATCCGCGTCCCCCAGGCGGACAGGGCGCGCGCCCACTCGCGCATCCTCTCCGCGGAGCCGCACGTGGCGGGGACGCCGGCGCAGGCGCGCACCCGCGACTACGTCATCCAGCAGATGCGCGCCATGGGGCTCGAGACGGAGGTGAGGACGTACAACGTCTTCCTCCCGCACGCCACCTCAGCGCGCGTGTGGCGCGTGTCGCCGCAGCCGCGCGAGCTGCCCACGGCCGAGCCGCCGGTGCCGGGCGACTCCACTTCCGCGGGGTGGCAGTACCCCGCCGCCAACGGCTACAGCGCCGCGGGCGACGTGCAGGGCGAGCTCGTGTACGTCAACTTCGGGCTGATCGAGGACTACGCACGGCTGGACTCGCTCGGCATCTCGGTGCGCGGCAAGATCGCGGTGGCGCGCTACGGGCGCTCCTTCCGCGGGATCAAGGCGCGCGAGGCGGAGCGGCACGGCGCCATCGCCCTGATCCTGTACAGCGACCCGGAGCAGGACGGGCCCGGCACCGGCCAGGCCTATCCGAACGGGCCCATGCGCCCGGGTACCGCCATCCAGCGCGGGAGCGTCTTCAACGGCAACGGCGATCCCACGACTCCCAACCGCCCCTCGGTGCGCGGGGTGCGTCGCACGCCGCCCGTCACGGGCATCCCGCGGCGCGACACCGCGGCCACGGGGCGCATGGTGCGCGGGCGCGACGGCCGCATGCGCCCGGACGACCGGGACACCACGCGCGCGATGCCTATGGTGATGTCCATCCCCAACATCCCGGTGGTGGCGATCGGCTACGACAACGCGGCGGAGCTGCTGCGCGGCCTCGGCGGGCGCGAGGTGCCCGCGGGGTGGCAGGGCGGCCTTCCCTTCCGCTACCACGTCGGCGCGGGGCCGGTGGTGGCACGCGTGGCCGTGGAGACGGACGCGCGCACCCCCGCCGCCTACAAGCAGATCTGGAACACGCTGGGGACGATCCGCGGAAGCGAGTTCCCGGACGAGCTGGTGCTGGTGGGCGCCCACCGCGACGGCTGGGGCCCCGGCGCGGCGGACAACGTGAGCGGCACCGTCTCCGTGCTGGAGGCCGCGCGCGCCGTGGCCGAGCAGGTGCGCGCCGGCAATCGCCCGCGCCGCACGATCGTGTTCGCCACCTGGGATGCGGAGGAGTGGGGGCTGATCGGCTCCACCGAGTTCGTGGAGGAAGACTCCGCGCGGCTGGTGCGGGGCGCCGCGGCGTACTTCAACATCGACGTCTCCGCGACCGGGCCCAACTTCGGCGGGAGCGGGTCGCCATCGCTGCGCGAGCTGGTGCGCGACGTGGCGCGGACGGTACCCGATCCGTCGGGCAACGGGAGCATCTACCAGGCGTGGCGGCGCACGGCCGGGCTGGCGGCGGACTCGCTGGAGCCGGCGATGGGTGACCCGGGCGGCGGCTCGGACTTCGCCGGCTTCTACAACCACCTGGGCATCCCGCACGCGGACTGGGGGTTCAGCGGGCGGTACGGCGTCTACCACTCGCATTACGACTCGTTCAACTGGATGACGCGCTACGGCGACCCCGACTTCCGCCGCCACACCGCCGCCGCGCAGGTGGGCGCCGCGATGGTGATGCGGATGGCGAACGCGGATGTCCTGCCGTTCGACTACGTGGAGTTCGCGCGCACCATGCGCCGCTACCTGCCGGGGCTGGACAGCACCCTCCGCGCGCGCGGCTACTCGGCGCTGAACACGGATGCGCTGCGCGGCGCCATCGATCGGATGGAGCGCGCCGCGGTCGGGCTGGCGCGCGCCCGCGACGAGGTGCTGGCCGCGCGTGTGCCGGACCGCCGCACCCTCACGCGGGCCAACGCGTCGATGCGGCGCGTGGAGCGGGCGCTCACGCGCAGCCGGGGCCTGCGCTCGCGCCCGTGGTTCCGCTCGCTGATCTACGCGGCGGATGAGAACAACGGCTACGCGAACGTGGTCTTCCCTTCGGTGCAGGAGGCCGTGCGCGCCGACGACCGCCGCCTGGCGGAGCAGGAGCTCGCGGATCTGGCAACCCGCTTCCTGGGCGCCACCGACGCGCTCCTCAACGCCCGCGACATCCTGACCGGCGACGACCGGCGGTAACCGCAGGGCTCACGCGGAGACGCAGAGACGCGGAGAGAGGGCACGGAGAGTCCTGGCCCCCGTCGGTCGATCGACTGATTCGTGAGCGGGGCGCCTGGCACTCGCCGGGCGCCCCGCTTTTCTGGTTAGGTCCTTGCAGCACACGACAGCAAACCGGCGCGAACGGCATCGAAGCGAGGCTGCATGAACAAGGTCGGGATCGAGGACGCCCAGACTCGATTGGCGGAGCTGATCGAACAGGCGGCGGACGGGGGCGATGTGGTCATCGCGCACCGCAACGGAACCGCCGTGCGCCTGGTGCCGGTGCAGCCAGATGGCGTCCCGCGCTTCGGCAGCGCGCGTGGGATGTTCAGCATCGCGGATGATTTCGACGCACCTCTCGAGGACTTCGCTCCGTACGAGCAGTGAGGCTGCTGCTCGATACACACACGGTCCTCTGGTTCCTGGAGGGCAACCCGCGGCTCAGCCGGACCGCACGCGACCTGATCGAGGACCTCTCGAACGAGCGGCTCTTCAGCGCCGCGGGGGCCTGGGAGATCGCGATCAAGGTGAGTCTCGGGAAGCTGGAACTGCACGTTCCCTACGAGCGACTCGTGCCCGGCCAGCTGCTCGCGAACGGTATCGCGCTCCTGCCCCTCCTTCCGGAGCACCTCACGGGAGTCCTCGCGCTCCCCTTCCACCATCGCGATCCGTTCGACCGGATGCTCGTGGCGCAGGCGTTCGCGGAGGAAGCGGTCCTCGTCAGCGCCGATCCTGTCCTGGATGCGTACGGCGTGCGTCGCGTCTGGTGAGTGCTGAGACACGGGGTGAACGTAGCGAGCTCTCCCGTTTCCTTGCTGTCTCCTCTGTGTCTTCTATGAGAAGGCCTTATCTGTCAAGGGCCAACGTGGTGGCCCTGCCGGCCTCCGGCCGGCATTTTCGTCCCCTGACCGTGCCTGCGCTGAATCGCAGGCGCACTCCATAACGGGGGGCGTGTGGAGC
>DASVVI010000249.1:0-2076 GCA_036386635.1 Longimicrobium sp. | reverse complement strand
GTCTTCTCGCTGGTGAACGCCCTCCTCCTGCGCCCCCTTCCCATCGCGCAGCCGGAGCGCGTGGTGGGGATGCAGGAGACGCTGCGCGGGATGCGGTCGATGTCGATGGGCTACAGCGCCGTGTCGTACCCGCGCTACGTGGCGTATCGCGAGGCCACCGCCGGCATCTTCACCGGGCTGGCGGCGCAGCGCTACGAGGAGATGTCGCTACGCGCCACCGGTCAGGCGCAGGTGCTCACCGGGGTGGTGGCGTCCGGCAACTACTGGGAAGTGCTCGGGGTGAGGCCCGCGCTGGGCCGCTTCTTCACCGGCCCCGAAGAAAAGGAGCAGCTCGCGGTCATCAGCCACCACCTGTGGCAGACGCGCTTCGGGGGCGACCCCGGCGTCATCGGGCGCACCGTGCACCTGGACAGCCGCCCGCTCTCCGTGGTAGGCGTGGCGCCGAAGGAGTTCGGGGGGACGCTGGTGGGCGGCGTGGCCGACGTGTGGGTCACCCTCGGCGCCGCCGGCGTCGGCACCGCGAACGAGGCGGTGAACTCCAATCCCGGCGCCTCGCTCATCCTCTTCGGCCGCCTGCGGCCGGGGATGACGCAGGAGCGCGCGGGCGCCGCGCTCAAGGTGGCCGCCGCGCGCGTGCCGCTGGAGGAGCCGAACGCCAAGCTGCTGGACGTCCGCGTGGAGCCGCTGACCGGCGTGCCGGGCGAGATGCGCATGCCCGTGGCCGCGTTCATGGGGATGCTGCTGGCGACTGCCCTCTTCGTCTTGCTGATCGCCGGCACCAACGTGGCGGGGATGCTGCTGGCCCGCGCCGTGGCCCGCCGCCGCGAGATGGCGATCCGCCTGGCCGTGGGCGCCACCGGCCGCAACCTGGTGAGGCAGCTGCTGGGGGAGAGCGTCCTGCTCTTCCTGCTTGGCGGAGGCGCCGGTGTGGTGCTGACGATCTGGCTCACGCGGGTGCTCTCCTCCATGCAGCCGCCCTTCCCCACGCGCATCGCCTTCGACCTGCGCCCGGACCCGCGCGTGCTGGGCTTCGCGCTGGCGCTGGCGCTGCTGACCGGCGTGGCCTTCGGGCTGATGCCTGCGCTGCAGGCCTCGCGCACCGACGTGCTCAGCGGCCTCAAGGACGGCGGCACCCGCGAGGGCGCCCGCCGCGGCCGTCTGCGCAGCGGGCTCGTGGTGGGGCAGCTCGCGCTGGCCATGCTCCTGATGCTGGTGGCCGGGCTCTTTGGCCGCACCCTGCAGCACTCGATCTCCGCCGACCCCGGCTTCGTGGCCGAGGGCGTGGCGGTGGCGCGCGTGGACCTGGAGCCGCACGGCTACGACCAGGCGCGCGGCGAGGCGTTCCAGCGCCGGCTGCTGGAGCGGGTGGCCGCGGCGCCGGGCGTGCGCTCCGCCACCCTGGCCGAGTTCGCGCCGATGAGCGGCAACGTGCGGAGCGAGGAGCTGCGCCTGCCCGGCAAGAAGGAGGCGATCACCGTCAGCATCGACGCGGTGGATCCCGGCTTCTTCGCCACGCTGCGCATTCCGCTGCGCGCCGGCCGCGTCTTCACCGGCGCGGACCGCGACGGTGCGCCTCCGGTGGTGGTCATCAACCAGACCCTCGCGCAGCGGCTGTGGCCCGGCGCCAGCGCCGTCGGCCGGACGGTGCGCCTGGGCGACGGCCCGCCGCTAGAAGTGGTCGGAGTGGTCGCCGACGGCACGTACGAGCGCTTCGGCGAGCGGCCGGTTTCCTTCCTCTACCGCCCCGTCGCGCAGAACTACAGCCCGGGTGTCGCCATCATGGCCCGCGCGGACCGAGGCGCCGGCGCGGCGCTGGAGGCCATCCGCCGTGAGCTGCAGGGGATGGACGCCAATGTCGCCCCCGAGCAGGCGATGCCGCTGACGTCCATGATCGGCGTGTCGCTCTTTCCGCAGCGCATCGCGGCCTTCTTCATCGGCGGCTTCGGGGTGCTGGGGCTGCTGCTGGCGTGCATCGGCATTTACGGCGTGCTGGCGTACCAGGTGGGCCAGCGCACCCGCGAGATCGGGGTGCGCGTGGCCCTCGGCGCCCGCGCCGGCGACGTGGTGCGCATGGTG
>DASVVI010000248.1:0-2280 GCA_036386635.1 Longimicrobium sp. | reverse complement strand
GCAACGCCAGCGGCGCGGTACAGTACGTCTCCCGCGATCCGGGTGTGGCTACCGTGAATGCCGGTGGCGCCATCAGCGCCGTGGCGGCGGGCTCCACCTACGTGGTCGCCTCGCTCCTGGACCGCCCGGAGGTGCGCGACTCCGTCAGGGTGCGCGTGCACGCCGATTCCTGTACGGGTGCGCGTCCCAACTTCGGCGTGGCGACCGCGGAAGACCGCAAGCTGTTCAGCTACGACGCCAGTGCACCGCTGAACCTGCAGAAGACGGTCGAATCCACGATCAATGGCGTGGAGACCAGCCGCGTTTCATTCAGCAGTCCGGGCGGCGGTCTGGTGACCGGAATGCTGTGGGACCCGGTCACGCACACGGGTCCGCGCCCGGGCATGGTGCTGATGCACGGCCTTCCCGGCGATGGGAGAGCCATGACGGGCATCGCGCTGAACTACGCGAAGTACGGTGCGGTAGTCATCGCCATCGACGCGCCATGGAATCACCGCACGACACCGCCCTATCTGACGATCACCGACCTGGACCGGACCGAGCAGATCCAGGTGATCAAGGACCTGCAGCGCGCGGTGGACGTATTGCGCTCACGCCCCAACGTGGACGCCGGCCGCATCGCCTTCGTCGGCTTCAGCTGGGGCGGCGCGACGGGCGCGCTGTTCGTCGGCATCGAGCGGCGCCTCAAGGCGGCGGCGCTCGTGGTGGGGCACGGCGGCCAGGTCTCGCACGCCACGGGTCCGGAAGGCTTCAAGTACATCTCCAATTTCCCGTGCGCCCGCCGTGTCGCCTGGATCCGGGCAATGGCACCCGTAGAGCCGATCCGCTTCATCGGGAACGCCAACGTCCCGCTGCTGCTGCAAAACGGGACGCAGGATCCCTGGATTCCCTATGCCGATGCGGCGGAGCTGCACATCGCCGCTCCGCAGCCCAAGACGGTTCTCTGGTACGACGCGGGCCACGACCTCAATCAGCAGGCCCGGGACAACCGGCATGATTGGCTGGCCGAAAAGATTGGCATAGACGCTCGCCCGAAATAGCACGCAACCGGACTCATTGCACACGGAGGACATGATGCGGATCGCTGCTGCCCTGACCCTGCTGGCCTGCGTCGCGTGCGGCGCGGGCGAGGCCACCACACCCAGACCGGCTGCCGCGCAGGCGGGCGACTCAGCCTTCGTGGCCGCCCTGCGCGCGCACCTCGACGCCGCCACGGCGGCCGGCGAGTTCTCCGGCGCCGTGCTCGTCGCCCGCAACGGGACCACGCTGTTCGAGGGCGCCTACGGCCTCGCCGACCGGGAGCGGGGCGTGCCGAACACGCCGCTCACGCAGTTCCGCGTCGGCTCGATGAACAAGATGCTGACCGCGGTCGCGGCGATGCAGCTGGTGCAGGCCGGCACGCTGCGCCTGGACGTGCCGATCGCCACCTACCTGCCGGACTATCCGAACGCGGAGCTGGCGTCGAAGGTGACGCTGCACCACCTGCTCACCCACACCGGCGGCACGGGCGACATCTTCGGGCCGGAGTTCATGGCGCGCCGGCTGGAGCTCCGCAACCCGGGTGACTACCTGCGGCTCTACGGCGCGCGCGGCCTGCGCTTCGAGCCCGGGGCGCGGTGGGAGTACAGCAACTACGGCTTCATGCTCCTGGGCGCGCTCGTGGAGCGGGTGGGCGGCAGGAGCTACGACGAACAGGTGGCCGCGCGCATCCACGCCCCGGCCGGAATGACTGCCACCGGCGCGGCCCCGGAGGACTCGCTCGTGCCCGGGCGTTCAATGGGCTACATGCGGCAGGCGTCCGGCACCTTCGTGTCGAACGCGCCCACGCTCCCGTACCGCGGCACACCGGCGGGAGGCGGGTACTCCACCGTGGGCGACCTGGCACGCTTCGCCGTCGCGCTGCGCGAGCACCGGCTCCTGGACGCCGCGCACACCGCACAGCTCCTCTCCGGCAAAGTGGACGTCGGCCCGGGGACGCGGTATGCGTATGGATTCTTTGATCGCACCGTGAGCGGCCGGCGCTTCCTGGGGCACGGCGGCGGCGCGCCGGGGATGAACGGAGAGCTCGCCTTCGAGCCGAACGGCGGGTACGTGGTCGTGGTCCTGTCGAACTTCGACCCTCCGGCCGCCACCCAGGTGTCTTCCTTCATCCTCAGCCACCTGCCGGCCGGCGGCTGACCACGGCTTATCTCACGCAGAGGCGCAGAGACGCAGGAGAGAACCGCAACGGCATGGCTCACACAGAGACACAGAGCCACAGAGAGAACCGCAAAAGGTTTT
>DASVVI010000247.1:0-8521 GCA_036386635.1 Longimicrobium sp. | reverse complement strand
GAGGGAGCCCCGCCCCGCTCCGGTTTTTCAGGCGGGAACCCAAACAGGTAGTGCTCGGATGATGATGACGCTCGCGCTCCTGCACCAGGAGTCGTTTTCCTGGCAGGAGTGGAAGGTATATCCGCAGTTCATGGTGGGGTGGCTCCTGCTGGGGGCGGCCTACTTCCTCCTGATCGGGCCGCTGCGGAGCCGCTTTCCGGGGTCGGAGCCGGTGTCGGCGAAGAAGGTGGCGTCGTTCTCGATCGCGATGGCGGCGATGTTCCTGTCACTGCAGGGGCCGCTGCACGAGCTGAGCGACTACTTTCTGTTCAGCGCGCACATGGTGCAGCACCTGGTGCTGATCCTGGTGATGCCGCCCTTTCTGCTGTACGGAATCCCGGACTGGATGCTGCGCCCCGCGGTGCGGCTGCGGCCGGTGGCGTTCGTGGCGAGGATGCTCACCTTCCCCATCGTGGCGTTCGCGCTCAACAACACCATCTTCCTGGCGTGGCACTTTCCGGGTCCGTACGACCTGATGATGCGCAACCACGGCGTCCACGTGGCCATGCACCTCACCATCATGGTGACGGGCACCATCATGTGGTGGCCGGTGATGAGCCCCATGAAGGAGCTGCCGCGCATCGCGCCGGCGCTGCAGATGGTCTACCTCTTCGTGCTCGGCATCCCGATGATGGTCTCGGCGGCGCTGATCACCTTTTCGGAGACGGAGCTGTACCGCTGGTACGTGGAAGCCCCCCGCCTCTTCCCCATCTCGCCGCTGGACGACCAGCGGCTGGGCGGAGTGATCATGTGGGTTCCCGGCGGGCTGATGCTCTGGGTCGCCATCACCGTCGTCTACTTCCGCTGGACCGTCCCCGAAGTCACCGCCGACGAGACACAGTCGCGGAAGCTGGCCCGCTCCGGCCTG
Source organism: Longimicrobium sp. (assembly GCA_036386635.1). Taxonomy (GTDB): domain Bacteria; phylum Gemmatimonadota; class Gemmatimonadetes; order Longimicrobiales; family Longimicrobiaceae; genus Longimicrobium. The sequence continues at coordinate 7,614 of DASVVI010000247.1, read as the reverse complement.
GTCATCAAGCCACCCGCGTTTCCGCAGGCGTAGGGGAAAGGGCCCCCTCCCCCAAACTGCGGGGGAGGGGCATTCGCGTAGATCCGGGTGCGTTGCGGTCGGGGGTGAGCGGAGATGTCCTCGTTCCGTTCTTGCTGTCAACTCTGTGTCTCTGTGTGAGGCGCGGTTAGGGATGTTGACGGTACGACGAAAAGCGCCCCCGACGCTCGTGCATCGGGGGCGCTCCTGTTCTGGGACCCTTTGCCGTCAGCTCGCGGGCGGCGGGGGAGCGGTGCCGCTGGTGCCAGGGACGGGGGTGTTGCGCGGGATGCTGGCGCACGCCACCGGCTGCGTGCCGCCATACACCACCAGCGCGTGCTCGCCGTTCATCACCTGCGTGGTGGGGAGGGCAAGCGTGAACGTCTGCCCCGCCACCGTGGCGCCGCCTACCTGCACCTGCCCCACCTCCGCGACCTGCGCGCCGAGCTGGCTGCACGGGCCCTGGTTGACCGACACCCGGAAGCCGCCCGACCCGCCCGTGGGCGCGTTCACCGAGATGTTGACCGTGGTGCCGCTGCCGGCGGGCATCATACTGAAGTTGCCCGTGACGCCGGAGTTGTTGAGCGCCGTCAGCGCGCCCGCCTGCGACATCCCGTTCACCGGGTCGCGCACGTTGCGCGGCGCGCCGGGGTTCTGGTCATGCTGGTCCGCCTCGGACGCCTCGTGCGACTGACGCTCGTCCTGCGCCTCACCCACCTTGTGCTCCTGCGTGGCCGGCTCGCCGTCCTCCACCGCCCGGCCGCCGCGGGAGCACGCCCCCGCCGAAGCCGCCAGCGCCAGCACCGCCGCCACCTGGATCATCCTTCTCATCGGCATCCCCTTTCCCCTCGTTTCGTCACGTGTGGGGCGCGGCGAGGGGCAAGAGGCATTCCAGTGAGGGAGCAGGCGCCACACCATGGTTCACCGGGCGGGTTGAACGGAGCGGACGACGGCGAGCAGCTCTGGAAGATCCGCGGCCCGCGGGCTGGTGGCCTTGATCCACAGTGACTCACGCCGCATGAAGCCGTTCGCGCCCCCGGGAAGGGACCGCCCCCCGGCAACGACCCAGTAGAAGCCAACCCCGTATTCGCCCTTCGATGTCCAGAAGGTGACGATCTGGGGAGTGCCGCCTCCGTCGTTTCTCTGGCAGATGGCGAACGCTTCCCCGCCACGAAGGGTGGTCGTCTCGAACGGTGCGCCGTACACGCCGTAGTCCGTCCATATCGCCTGGCCGCTCGGACCGAGCCAGGCGCCCGGGGTGGAATCAATGCCCTGGATCTCGCGTCTCCGGTAGCTCCGAGGAATGCGGAAGCGCACGAGTCCGACCCGCACGCTCCTCCACGACCCCGTATCGACCCGGTCCAGTGACCTGCACAGAGTCGCGGCCGAGTCCGCGGGGGTCTGCGCCTCGGCACGGGCGCCACCCAGGATGACTGCTACGAGCAGGAGGCTGATGCGGATGCGCAATGACGTGGGCCGCACGCTGGAGCGCGGGTCAGCCGGCCACGGCGGCGCGGGCCGCCTCGAGCTGTTCCGGGCGGCCGATGTCCAGCCAGAGGCGGCCGTCCACGCGGAAGGGGAGGACGCGCTCGCCGGCGCCCGCCAGGCGCAGGTACGGGTCGAGCACCGAGAATGCGCCACGCTCCGTCAGCAGTCCAAAGATGCGCGGCGAGATCACGTGGACGCCCGCGAACGGCACCGCCCTCGCCTCGCCGACGGCGGGGCGCACGCGGATGTCCAGCTTCTTCGTATGGTCCACGCGGCCCAGCAGCCCCGCGTCGTCGAAGAGGAAGCCGCGCGTGCTGGGGCGCTCCATCACCGCCAGGGTGGCGAGCGGGTCGCCGGCCTCCACGTGCGCCGCGTACATCTCGGCCAGCGGGAGGTCGGTGAGGATGTCTGCGTTGTGGACGAAAAAGGGCGCGTCTTTGCGGAACAGGTCGGTCGCGGCGACGAGTGCGCCTCCCGTCTCCAGCGGCTCGCCCTCTTCGTGCGAGATGACGGTCTCCACGCCGAAGCCGCCGCGCTCCTCCACGTAGCGCGCGATCTGCTCGCCCAGGTGGTGGGTGTTGACGATCAGCCGGTCCGCGCCCGCCTCGATCAGCCGGCGGGCGACGCGCTCCAGCATGGGGACGCCGCCCACGTCGATCAGCGCCTTGGGGGTGTGGTCGGTCAGCGGCCGGAGGCGCGTACCCAGCCCGGCCGCCAGGATCAGGGCGTCCACGCTTAGACCCCTGCCCCCACGGCGGCTTCGGCGGCGGCGCGGCGCGCGGGCCACTTCCCCTCTTCGCGGTGGCTGAGCACCACGTTCACCGAGGGGTAGTACGTGCGCAGGTGGGCCGCCAGCTTCTCCGCGAAGTAGACGGAGCGGTGCTGCCCCCCCGTGCACCCGAAGTACACGCTGAGCGACTGGAAGCCGCGCGTGAGGTACACCCCCACCTGCCGCTCCACCAGGTCGCGCACGTTCTCCCAGAACTCCGCCGTCTCGGGGAGCGTGTCCAGGAACTCGCTTACGGGCTCGTCGCACCCGCAGAGCGGCGCATACTCCGGGTAGCGCCCGGGGTTGTGCACCGCGCGGCAGTCGAAGACGAAGCCGCCGCCGTGCCCGCCGCTGTCGTCCGGATAGCCGCCCTTGTACGAGAAGCTCCCCACGTACAGCGTGAGCCCGGGAAGGGGCTTGGGCTGCGACTTCCGCAGCGCCGCGTTGTTGCAGATCCGCTCGAAGACGGAGCGCAGCTCGGGGAGCTCCAGCGCCACGAAGCCGGTCTCCAGCAGCCGCTCGATGTTGCGGATGGCGCCGGGCACGCTCTGCAGGAAGCGCGGCTTGCGCTCAAAAAAGCCGCGGTAGCCGTACGCCCCCATCGCCTGCATGATGCGCACGAGCACGTAGCCGCGGAAGTGCTGGCGGAAGCGCTCGCGGTCCACCTTGGGCAGGTGCTCGTGCAGCGCATCCAGGTAGTGCTCCAGCAGCTGCTCGCGGAGCGCCTCCGGGATCCCCGCCTTGGGATCGTACAGCAGCGACGCGACGTCGTACTGCAGCGCGCCGCGGCGGCCTCCCTGGTAGTCGATGAACCAGGGCTCGCCGTCGCGCAGCATCACGTTGCGGCTCTGGAAGTCGCGGTACAGGAAGTGGCGCGTGTCCGCCGCGAGCAGGAACGTCGTCAGCCGCCGGAAATCCTTCTCGAGGCGCGCCTCGTTGAAGTCTACGTGCGCCAGCTTCAGGAAGTGGTACTTGAAGTAGTTCAGGTCCCACAGGATCGACTGGCGGTCGAACGCGGCGCGCGGGTACGCCACCGAGTAGTCGATCACTTTGCCGCCCTCCACCTGGAAGCGCGGGAGCGTCTCCAGGATCCGCTTGTACACGGGGATCATGGCCGCGGGGAAGTCGGCCCCCGGGTCTTCCGCCCGCGCCTCGACGATGGCGTCGAAGAGCGTCGTCTCGCCCAGGTCCTCTTCCAGGTACAGCCCCGCCTCCTCGTCCACCGCGTAGATGTCGGGGACGGGAAGGTCGATGGAGCGGAAGGCGCGCGAGTACGAAAGGAAGGCGCGGTTCTCGTCGCGGTCTGGGCCCACCACGCCCACCGCCGTCTCCATCCCGTCGCCGATCAAGCGGTACATGGCGCGGCTGGAGCCATCGCCCTCGATCTGGAGGATGGAGGCCGGCGGCTTGCCGAACCGCTCTTCGAACAAACGGATAAAAATCTGCTCCACGGGGCCCGTCTTCCTGAGGATGCCTGAATGTCTTCGCTGCCAACAGGATAAGCGTGCAACCCCGGTGCCGCTACGGTGGACCCCGCACGTCTTCCTTGCCTTCGCCCAGGTGTGCCATTATTTTGGCACCAGAGCGTTCCACCTCCCCCGCACGCCTCGCCCGATGTCCTCCGACACCTCACCCGACTCCGAGCTGAGCCGCCGCGAGCGCCAGATCATGGACGTCGTGTTCCGCCTGGGACGGGCGAGCGCGTCCGAGATCCACGAGCGCCTTCCGGACCCGCCCAGCGCCACGGCCGTGCGCACCATGCTGCGCATCCTGGAGGACAAGGGGCACCTGAAGCACGAAAAGGATGGCCCGCGCCACATCTACCTCCCCACCGTGCCGCGCGACTCGGCGCAGCGTTCGGCGGCGGCGCACCTGCTGCGCACCTTCTTCGGCGGCTCGCCCCGCGCCGCCGTGGCGACGCTCCTGGACCTCTCCGAGCGCCCGCTGACGCCCAAGGAGCGCGACGAGCTGGTCGAGATGATTCGCCGCGAGCGCGAGGAGGGGCGGTGAACGGGTGGATGGCGCTGGACCCGGTGTGGAGCCCGGAGTGGGCCTGGCTCCGCTACGCCACCTCGCTTCGCGCCACCCTCCTGCTGCTGATCCTGGCCGCGGCGGCCCTCCTCCTGCGCCGCGCCCCCGCTTCCGTGCGGGCGCAGCTATGGGCCGCGGCCCTGGTCGCCCTCCTCCCGCTGCCGGAGTTGCGCATGCTCCCGCTGCACTGGAGCGCCCACGTGGTCCCCTCCGTCCTCGCCGAGCCGATGATCGCGATCGGCTCCACGATGGTGGCGCAGAGCTGGCCCGGCGCGCTCGCCCTGCCCTGGACGACGATGCTGGGGATCGCCTGGATGGCGGGCGCCGCGCTCGTGCTGGGCCGCCTCGCGTGGGGATGGACCGCCGTCGCGCTCCTCTCGCGCCGCGCCCGCCCGGTGGAGGATGCGGGCTGGCTCGCGCTGCTGGACGAGTGCTCGGCCGCGCTGGGAGTGCGGCGGCGCGTGCGTCTTCTGCGCGCGGCGGGGATCGGCACGCCGCTCACCTGGGGCACGCTGCGCCCCGCGGTCGTCCTTCCCGCCGACGCGGACGGGTGGCCGGAAGCGCACCGCCGCGCCGTGCTCCTGCACGAGCTGGCCCACGTGCGGCGGCTGGACTGCCTCCTCCAGCTCTTCGCGCACCTGACGTGCGCGCTCTGGTGGTTCCACCCCGGCGCCTGGTGGGCCGCGCACCGCCTGTCCACGGAGCGCGAGCGGGCCTGTGACGAGCGCGTCCTTCGCGCCGGCGTCCGCCCCTCGGACTACGCCGAGTGCCTCCTGCGCATCGCCGACGGCGCTCGCGGCATCGGCGCGGTTGGCCCGGCAATCGTGGCCGCCGGCTTCCTCCGCCGCGGTCAGCTCCGCCTGAGGCTGCGCGCGATCCTTACCCCGGCCCCGCGCCCCGCGCCGTCCTTCGCAGGCTCCTTCGCGACGGCGACAGCATGCGTCGCGCTAGTCCTCGTCGTCGGCTCCATGCGCCTGAGCCCGCGCCCGGACGTGCTCTGGACCGCCCTCGCCTCGCCCGACTGGACGCGGCGCGCCTTCGCCGCCGAGAGCATCGCCCGCTTCGGCGACCCTGCTTCCGTCGCCGCGCTGCACGCCACCCTGCGCACCGAGCCCAACCCCGCCGTCCCCGCGATGGCCCGCTTCGGCGCACGCCTTCGCCCGGGCACGAGGGACGGCATGGTCATCCGCTTTGGCTGGCCCGGCGGCTGAACCAGATCACCCGAACGCCACGCCAGATGACGGCGCATCGCCGGCCACGGGCGCGATAAATCGCGCCCCTACAGGGTGTCCGCACCGCGCGCGCAGTTAAGCCTCCTCTCCAGATAACGGCGAGGGCGCAGCCCTCTCCCGTTATCGGGAGAGGGGGCAGTCGAGTGTAACGAGACGGGGGTGAGGGCCTTCCCCGCGCCCGCACGAGCCAAAAATTTGGCACCTCACACGATCCGTCACCCAAAACCCGGAGCACCCGTATGCCCCACCACACCATCCGTCGCCATCTCCTCCTCACCGCCCTCGTTCTCGCCACCCCCGCTGCCCTCACCGCGCAGTCCCCGCAAGGCCCGCTCTGGAGCTCGTACACGCGCGCCGCCGAGGTGCTGCGCCTGGGCGCGGAGGCACACGGCGGCGCGGCGGCAATCCGCGGGCTCACGGCGGCCTCGTTCCGCTGGGAGGGCGAGGACTACGCCCCCACGCAGGGCCGCGTGCCCGCCGCGTCGTGGGACACGGCCGGGAACGCGCGCTCAGTGATGAGCGACGTGCGGGTCGACCTCGCGGGCGGCCGCTTTGCGTGGGACCGGGAGTTCAGCTTCGGCGGCGGCTATCTCAACGCGTTCCGGTGGGCAGGAAGCGGCCGCGAGTTCCTGAGCTACAACCATCGCCCGGAGCGCGGGATGGGTGGGATCACCTTTCAGCGCGACACCACGGGGACACAGCAGCGGCGGGCGCTATCGTCGCTTGGCGGCAACATGCCGATCCTCTTGATCCGCCAGGCCCTTGATCGCTCCAACACGCTTCGCCATCTCGGCCGCACCGCGCAGGAGGAGGCGATCTCGTACACGACCGCCGAGGGGGACCCGGTCACCCTCTACTTCGACACCGCCACGCACCTCCTCACCCGGCGCGAGGAGATGGGCAACGGCTCGCTGGGCGACGAGGTGGATGCGGTGCACTTCGCGGGCTACGAGCGGATCGCGGGCTTCGCGGTGCCGCGCCGGCTGGAGCTGCGCTGGAACGGGCTGCTCACCGGGCGGCAGCGACTCGTCTCGTTCGCGCCGGCGGCCGAGCTCCCGGACAGCCTCTTCCGCGTCCCGGCGGGCTACGCGTTGCCGGCGCCTGGCGGCGCGCCCGCGATGACGCGCGTGGACGAGGGCGTATACTTCGTGGAGCGGATAGGCGGCGGCTACCGCTCGCTGGTGGTGGACACGGACGAGGGCCTAGTGGTGGTGGACGCGCCGCTCAACCCTGACGCCACCGGCGCCGCGATCGCGCTGATCGAGCGGACGTTCCCCGGACGCCCGATCCGCTACGTCGTCATCACGCACCACCACGGCGACCACATCGGCGGCATCCCGGCGTACGCGGCGCGCGGTGCCACGATCCTGGTGGCGCCCGGGAGCGAGGCATACCTGCGGCGGATGATCTCCGTCACGCGCACCCTCGGCCGCATCGGCCAGCCGCCGCGCGCGCCCGCTTCGGAGGCGGTGTTCGAGACGCTGTCCGGACGGCGCACCATCGGCCGGGGAGCGCGCGTGGTGGAGGTGCTCAACGTTGGCCCCACCTCGCACGCCGCCGCCATGCTGGCCGTGTACGTTCCCACCGAGAAGCTCCTCTTCCAGGGCGACCTGCTGCGCATCAACGAGCAAGGCGGCCCAGTCGTCTCCCCTGACGCGAACCGCGATCTCGAATCCCTCATCCGCCGCTTCCGCCTCGACGTGCACACCATCGGCGCCGTGCACGGCCTCAACGGCACGATGGATGACCTTCGCGAGGCGATCCGCAGGGGTGCAAGCGCGCGGTAGTTGGCCTCCGTCCAGAACCGAAGCGCCCCCGTCCAGGCCGGACGTGGGCGCTCTGCACTCCTTTGACTCTCCTGCACTCACCGAGCAGCGTGAGCAAGACCCTTCAAAGCCTCTTCAGCCTACTCCAGTGCGGACACCGCCTGCTCTTGGCTTACCGTGGGAACGGAGCGCAGGAAGCCATCAAGTCTGTCCCCGCCCGAGAGGTAGTCGAACAGGTTCTGAACGGGCACACGGGTTCCGAAGAACACCGGCATGCCGCCGAGGATCTCCGGGTCGCTATGGACCACAG
>DASVVI010000246.1:0-7593 GCA_036386635.1 Longimicrobium sp. | reverse complement strand
GCACCCGTCGGCGCGGGACGGGGGGTCTGCGCGGCCGTTCCCGTGGCTGCCGCCGGTGTGCCCGGCGCGGGGGTGCGGCCGGGCGTGGGCGTGCGGACGGCGGTGTTCCCCGCGGGCGGCCGTGCTCCAGCCGCGCCAGCCGGTGCGCCCGCCGCCGCGCTGTCCGCCGGCGCCTTCGGCTGGCCGGGGTCCAGATAGACGCCGCGGTGCACGCCCCGGGCGCGGGCGTTGTCCACCTGGCCGTCGTGGAAGGCCAGGTCCACGTGGTCGGCGTTCAGGTAGTTGATGGCGGGCTTCTGCCCCGCCGGCGCGTTGTCGTTGCGCACGCGGTACACGGAGCGCGCGTTGCCGATGGCCACCATCCGCTCGATCTTCACCTTTGCGTCAGCGCTGTCGCGCGCGGGGCGGCGGGCCGTGGTGTCTCGCGTGAAGTAGCCGATGATGGTGTCCGCCAGGATCAGGTCGCGGTCTTCGAGCGCCACGGGCGGTGCGGTCACCCGCTGGCGCGCGGCGGTGTCGCCCGGCACGGCCGCGGCCACCGTGTCCCACGCCACCCCGTGCGCGGAGCCGACGGCGTGCACCTCGCGCAGCTCCTGGCCGGGCATGATCGCCTCTAGCGAATCTGCCTCCAGCCGGAACCCGCTCGCAAGCGCCACCGACCGCGGAAGGCCCTTCGTGCTGTCGCGCGGCGCCGCCGCCTGCGGCTCGCGGCCGCTGACGACGCGCTGCAGCTTGTCGTTCTCAAAGAACATCAGGAGCTGCGGCCCGTCCACGTCCAGCCGCTCGCTGTCCAGCCGCGCGTTGGTGCGGGCCAGGACGCGCGCCAGCTTGCCATCGCGCAGGTTGCTCTCGATGTACTCGCCCTGCAGCTCGTACTTCGGGTTGCGCACGCGGGCGGCGGTGCGCAGCTCCATCCGCTCGGCGGTGGCGTCGTAGAAGGCGGTCGCGCCCGTGGACCTCACGTCCTTGCTGACGATCACCACGTTCCCCTCGGCGGTCATGAACTTGTCGCCGGTGCTCGTGATGCGGTCGCCGTCGATCTCCATGGGGTCGCGCCGCTGGCCGCTGTTTCCGCGCGGCACCAGTGAAAGGTGCGGGCGCTGCGTGGCGATGGCCTGCGCGTCCGGCCGCCCCGGCATCGCCTTGAAGTACTCCAGCTCCGGCCCGCGCAGGGTAGAGCCGCGCTGCTTGTCGGTGAAGATGACGTTCCCCTGCGCAAAGAGCCGCCCCGTGCCGGAGTTGTAGATGGCGCGGTCGGCGGTCAGCGTGCGCGTGGGGTCCTGGAAGTCCACCTGCCCGAAGAGGTGCACCTCGTTCATCGCCTGGTAGATGACCGCGCTGTCCGCGCGCAGCTCCTCGCCCCCCGCGCACTTCACCAGCAGCGGCCCGTCGGCGGAGATGACGCGGCTGGCCGGGTCGCCCACGGCGGTCCACGGCCCGTTCTGGTACTCCAGGAGGCATGAATTCGCCTGCGCAGCCAGGGCCGCGGGCGTGGCGGCAAGCGCCGCCGCGATTGCGAGTATGAAGTAGCGCATCAGAATCGTATCCCTCCGTCACCCACCTGCACGGAGCCGGTCCGGGCGTTGGTGCCCTGGACGTTCGTGAACCGGCTGTCCGCGCTGAAGCCCTGCGTGTACAGCGTCTTGCCGTCTTCAAGGAGGCTCGTCGCCTTTTCGCTCCACACGCGGTCGCCGCGCTGGTCCCAGTGAAGCTCCTCGCTCTTGATGGTGCGCTTCCCCTTCCCCTGCTCGCCGGGGATGATGAGCACCACGCTCCCCCGCGCCACCATCACCTGCGACGCCGGGTCGTACTCGCCGGTCTTGGACGTGAGCGTGCCCTGCTGGCCCGAAGGGGTGGTGAAGAGCAGCCGCACCCCCCTCAGGTTCGTGCGCGTCTGCCCAGGCATGGTGATGGCGGTGTCGGCGAAGATGTCGGCCTTGGTGGTGCCTTCCTCCGTCATCTTCATCTTCATCCCGATCGTCACCTGGTTCGCGTCCGCCTCGAACGCCGCCGTGCCGATGGGGGTGGTGGTCCTCCCGCACCCGGCAATCAGCCCGGCGACTAAAGTCGCGGCAACAACCGCGGGAAGTCCCCCTGCGGGGACTCGTGGGGCCGGCACTGGTGCGCGACCCGGAGTCCGCGAAGGCGGACTTTGCGCATCTCTAGACGCGGTTTCAACTGCCCCGGTGTTGGCGGCCCAAATCCTCATACCGCCCCCGCCCGCATCAGGTCGTGGAGGTGCACCATCCCCACCACGCGGCCCTCGTCCACCACGGGGAGCGCCATGACGCCGTGGCGCTCCATGACGCCCACGGCCGCGGCGGCGAGCTCGCCCGGTTCTACGGTTTTGGGTTCGCGAGTCATGACTTCGGATACGGCGATTCCGTAGAAGTGTTCCTCGCGCTCCATCAGCCGCGTGAGATCCCCCGAGGTGACGACGCCCAGCAGGCGCCCCGCGTCATCCACCACCGCCACCGTCCCGCGGCGCTCGGCGAGGGGCACCAGGGCCTGGCGCATGGTGGCGCCGGTGGGGAGGAGCGGCAGGTCGCTCGTCTCCATCACGTCCTGCACGCGCAGCAGCAGCCGGCGCCCCAGCGCGCCGCCGGGGTGGAAGCGGGCGAAGTCGTCGCGCCCGAAGCCGCGGCGCAGCAGGAGGGCGACGGCCAGCGCGTCGCCCATCGCCATGGCGGCGGCGGTGGAGGAGGTGGGGGCGAGGTCGTGCGGGCACGCCTCTTCGGCCACCGAGCAGTCCAGCACCCAGTCCGCCTGGCGCGCCAGCGCGGACTCGCGGCGCCCCGTGAGGGCGACGACGCCCACGTCCATCCTCTTCAGGTACTCCAGCAGGCCGCGCAGCTCCTCGCTCTCGCCGCTCTTGGAGAGGAGGATCGCGACGTCGCCGCTCCCCACCAGGCCCAGGTCGCCGTGCAACGCCTCGACGGGGTGGAGGAAGACGGCGGGGGTGCCGGTGGAGGTGAGGGTGGCGGCGAGCTTGCGGCCCACGATCCCGCTCTTCCCCACCCCGGCCACGATCACGCGCCCCGTCGCCTCCAGCACCGCGTCCACCGCCGCCGCGAACTCGGCGCCGATGCGGCTCTCCAGCGCGGCCACGGACGCGGCCTCGGTGCGGATCACGTGGCGGGCACGCTCCAGCATCTCCTCCGTGCCGATCCCCGCCGGCGCCGCCACCGTCACAGCCCCGCCTCGCGCTGGCGGACGTACGCCTCCACCAGGGCGCTCCACTGCCCGCGCGCCACCAGCAGCGCCTCCGCGAACTCGCGCACGGCGCCGTAGCCGCCGTGCCGCGTCCCCTGCCAGCGCGCCACCGCGCGGACGTCGCCGGCCGCGTTCCCCACCGCCGCGGGGAGCCCCACGCGGCGCATCACGGGGAGATCGGGGAGGTCGTCGCCCAGGAAGGCGGTCTCTTCCCAGCCGATCCCCAGCCGCTCCAGCATCGCGGTGACGATGCGCAGCTTGGAGGCGGTGCGGTCCTGGTGCACCTCGCGGATCATCAGCTCCTCCGCGCGCATCGCCACCGCCCTCGACTCGCGCCCGGTGACGATGGCGACCCTGATCCCGCCCTCGTGCAGGAGCCGGGTGCCGATTCCGTCCTGGATCTCGAAGCGCTTCAGCTCCACCCGCTCGCCGCTCGACGTCGCGCCCAGGTAGATGCCGCCGTCCGTCATCACGCCGTCCACGTCCAGGATGACGAGGCGGATGCGGCGCGCATCGTCTCGCGGGATGGCGGCGGGCGGGTCCCCCACGGGCGCCATCATCCGCCGAAGCCGAGCGCGGCGCGCAGGGCGAGCACCTCTTCCACCAGCGGGCGCAGCCGCTCGATGGGGAGCATGTTGGTGGAGTCAGACGGCGCGTTGGCCGGGTCCGGGTGCGTCTCCAGGAAGAGCGCGTCCGCGCCGGCGGCGACCGCGGCGCGCACCAGGTGCGGGATGAAGCGCGGCTCCCCGCCGCTGACGCCCGCGCCCTCGCCCGGGCGCTGCACGGAGTGGGTGCCGTCGAACACGGTGGGAGCCTCGCACGCCTCGCGCATCTGCACAAAGGAGCGCATGTCCACCACCAGGTTGCCGTAGCCGAAAAAGGTGCCGCGCTCCGTCACCGCCACGCCGCCGGCGCCCGCGCCGCGCAGCTTGTCGGCCGCCCCGCGCATCTCGTGCGGCCCCATCCACTGCCCCTTCTTGACGTTCACCGGCCGCCCCGTCGCCCCCGCCGCCACGAGCAGGTCCGTCTGGCGGCAGAGGAAGGCGGGGATCTGGAGCACGTCCGCCACCTCGGCGACGGCCGCGCACTGCGCCGGCTCGTGCACGTCGGTGATCAGCGGCAGCCCTACCTCGTCTCGCACGCGCGCCAGCTTGCGTAGCCCCTCCTCCATCCCCGGCCCGCGCGGCGAGCCGGCGGAGGAGCGGTTCGCCTTGTCGAACGACGCCTTGAAGAGCAGCGGGAGCGACAGGTCGTCCGCCATCCTCGCCAGCGCCTCAGCGATGGAGAGGTTGAGCCGGTCGTCCTCCAGCACGCACGGCCCCGCGATCAGGAAAAACGGCGCGCCGACGCGGAAGAGCTCCGCGACTTCGCCGCCGCCGCGCGCGAGTACTTCGCTCACCACTCCACCTCAGCCATCTCTGTGGTCGGAGCGGGGGCATTCTGCCCGTCGCGGTACGCCGCCGCCGCCGTCACGAACGAGGCGAAGAGCGGGTGCGGCTGGTCCGGGCGCGACTTGAGCTCCGGGTGCGCCTGCGTGGCCACGAACCACGGGTGAGACGGCAGCTCGATCATCTCCACCAGGTTGCCGTCCGGCGACAGCCCGCTGAAGTGCATCCCCTGCTCGCCCAGCGCCTCGCGGTACACGTTGTTGACCTCGTAGCGGTGGCGGTGGCGCTCGCTGATCTCCAGCGCGCCGTAGATGTCCGCCGCGCGCGAGCCGGGCTGCAGCCGCGCCGTGTAAGCGCCCAGCCGCATGGTGCCGCCCAGGTCGGTGATCTGGCGCTGCGAGTCCATCAGGCAGATCACGGGGTCGCTGGTGGCGCGCTCCCACTCAGCCGAGTGCGCTTCCTCGATCCCGCACACCGTGCGCGAGAACTCGATGATCGCCGTCTGCATCCCCAGGCAGATGCCGAAGAAGGGCAGTCCGTTCTCGCGCGCCCAGCGGATGGCGGAGAGCATCCCCTCCACTCCGCGCACGCCGAAGCCGCCGGGGATCAGGAGACCGTGATAGCCGGCCAGCTTCTCCGCGCCCTCGCCGTTTTCGAAGTCCTCGGAGGAGAGCCACTCGATCCTGACCTTGGCGTCCGCCGCGATCCCGCCGTGGATCAGCGCCTCCTGCACCGACTTGTACGAGTCGATCAGCGCCACGTACTTGCCCACGACGGCGATGCGCACCTCGCCGTTGCTGGGGTTCTTGAGCCGGCTCACCAGCTCGCGCCACTCGGCCAGGTCGGGCTTGGGCGTGTTGAGCCCCAGCTTGTTGACCACCAGCTCGTCCAGGCGCTGCCGGTGGTACTCGAGCGGCACCTCGTAGATGGTCTCCGCGTCGCGCGCCTCGATCACCGACGCCACGTCGACGTTGCAGAAGAGCGCGATCTTGCGGCGCATGTCCGGCTCGATCGCCCGCTCGCTTCGGCAGATCAGCACGTCCGGCTGGATGCCGATCTGCATCAGCTCGCGCACGGAGTGCTGCGTCGGCTTCGTCTTGAGCTCCCCGGCCGCCGCGATGTACGGCAGCAGCGTGAGGTGCACGAAGAGCGTGTGCTCGCGCCCCACCTCCTGCCGGTACTGGCGGATGGCTTCGAGGAAGGGCAGGCTCTCGATGTCGCCCACCGTGCCGCCGATCTCGGTGATGACGACGTCGTGGTTGGGCGCCAGGCGGCGGATCGCCCCCTTGATGGCGTCCGTGATGTGCGGGATCACCTGCACGGTCGCGCCGAGGTACTCGCCACGGCGCTCGCGGGTGATGACGTCCTGGTAGATCCGCCCCGTGGTGATGCTGTTGGACTGCGACAGGCTCTCGCCCACGAAGCGCTCGTAGTGCCCCAGGTCCAGGTCCGTCTCCGCGCCGTCGTCGGTCACGAAGACCTCGCCGTGCTGGAAGGGCGAGAGCGTGCCGGGGTCCACGTTGATGTAGGGATCGAACTTCTGGATCGTCACGCGGAGCCCGCGCTCCACCAGGAGCCGGCCCAGCGACGCGGCCGCGATCCCCTTGCCGAGCGACGAGACGACGCCGCCGGTGACGAAGATGTACTTGGTGGGCGCCGTGTTCAGGGCGGTCATTCGGCTGCTCGCTCCGGAGGTGTGGACTCATTTCGTAGGAGGCGTTCCGCGCGCTCGGCGTCGGCGGGGGTGTCGATCCCCCCTTCGGCCGGCGGGCCCACGGCCACGCCCATGCGCATCCCCGCCGCCAGCGGGCGGAGCTGCTCCAGCTTCTCGATCTGCTCCAGCCGCCCTTCCGGCAGCGCGACCCAGCGCAGCAGCGCGTCGCGGCGGTAGGCGTAGAGCCCCACGTGGCGCAGGTACGTGTCGTTGCTGAACTCAGGCTCCGCGTCGCGCGCATGCGGCACGGGAGCACGGGTGAAGAGGAGCGCACCGCCGTCATCTCCGCGCACCACCTTGACCACGGAGGGCTCCAGCCACTCGGCGCGGCTGCGGATGGGCGTCGCCACCGTCCCCAGCTCCCACCCGCCGTCGCGCACCAGCCCAATCGCTGCGCTCGCGTGCTCCGCCAGCAGGAAAGGCTCGTCGCCCTGCACGTTGACGATCACCTCGTATCCCGCGAACTCCGGATCGCGAACAACCTCGGCCACGCGGTCGGTGCCGGAGGGGTGCGCCGGATCGGTGAGCCGCACCTCGGCCCCGAATCCGCGGCACGCGTCCGCGACCTCGGCGGAATCGGTGGCGACCACGACCGCGTCGAACACAGCGATCCCCATCGCCCGGCGCCAGACCCACTCCAGGAGTGGCCTGCCAGCGATGGGGAAGAGCGGCTTCCGCGGCAAGCGCGACGAGCCGATGCGTGCCGGTACGACGCCCAGTACGCGGGCGCTCATCGAACCGAAAAATGTGCGGGGATGCCGCGCGCATTTGCAATAATCACGCCACTCAACTTAGCGTCCGCGCGGCGGTTTGTCAAAGCGGCGAGGGGCGGCTAATGCGACCCTCACCCCCGCTCGTTCCTCGCTGCCCCCTCTCCCGATAACAGGAGAGGGCTCCGCCCTCGCCGTTATCGAGAGAGGGGGCTGGGGTGTGCTTCGACCTGGGGTTTGCGCCGCGCAGAGGGCCCCCTCCCCCCGGCCCCCTCCCCCGCCTGCGGGGGCGCAGGGCGGGTGAGGGGGAGAACTCCGCCCGCGCTTCGCAGATGCCCGTAGGGGCGCGATTCATCGCGCCCGTGCCCGCCCCCGCTCCGCCGCCCGCTGGCCGACGCCAAAACCGGTAGGGGCAGACCTGCGTGTCTGCCCACCCTCGCCGCAGCTCCAAACCCCGCCTCCCGCACCGGAAACCCGTAGGGGCAGCCCCATGTGGCTGCCCGTGCCCGCCCCCGCCCCACCCTGCGCGACGGGCGCGGATACACGCAAACTGCCCCTCCCCCAGCAT
>DASVVI010000245.1:0-6142 GCA_036386635.1 Longimicrobium sp. | reverse complement strand
GGAGGGTTGTAATCACCTCCCACTCGCGATTGAGGGTTGTTGCGTCCATGAGGGCACAGCATAAACTCCCCTTGGGACGCAGTCAACCTAAGTTAGCGCTTATGGGATGAATCCCCCGGCTGGAACCACGCGAAGGCGGCTAAAGCCGGCTCGAGAAGCGCCAAGATCAGACCCGGAGTCCGCGAAGGCGGACTTTGGGTTTTTTCAGCCGCGAATTTATTCGCTCGTGGAGGCGGGCCGCGGCGAAACGCGGGGCACGGGCAGCCACGTGGGGCGGCCCCTACGAGGTTTCGGGTGCAACGTCCGGGTTCGGAGCGGGGCGGGCACGGGTGCGATGAATCGCGTCCCTATACCGGATCTGTGCGCAACGGGGGAGAGTGCACGCGTACGCCCCTCCCCCAGGTAGTTATTGGGGGAGGGGCCGCGAGGAACGAGCGGGGGAGGGGGCCTTTCCGAAGCGCACCCCCGCCGCGTAGATTGCACCGGTTTACACACCCGGAAGTCCGCGCAACCGGCAGCCGCACGGCAGCCATTTCTACATAGAGCCAGATGGAACGGTATTTCGACGACAACCACCTGATGATCCGCGACATGGTGCGCGAGTTCGCCAGGAACGAGATCGCGCCCGTCGCGGGGGAGATGGACCAGAAGTCAGAGTTTCCGTGGGAGAACGTCAAGAAGATGTCGGAGCTGGGCCTGCTGGGCGTGCCCTGGCCGGAGGAGCTGGGCGGGGCGGGAATGGACGGGATCGCCTACATGATCACCATCCACGAGCTCGCCCGGGTGGACGCGTCGCACGCCATCACCGTGTCGGCGCACACCACGCTGGGCACCTCGCCTATCATGTCGTTCGGCACGCAGGAGCAGAAGGAGAGGTTCGTGCCCTTCCTGGCCAGCGGGCAGGTGCTGGGCGGCTTCGGGCTCACCGAGCCGGGCGCGGGGTCGGACGCGGGGGGGACGCAGACCACCGCCGTGAAGACGGACGGCGGGTGGATCCTGAACGGGAGCAAGATCTTCATCACGCACGCGGGCGTCGGCGAGGTCTTCGTGGCCACCGCCGTCACGGATCGTGAGAAGGGGTCCAAGGGTATCACCTCCTTCATCGTCACGAAGCCCACGACCGACATGGAGCGGGCGCGCGAAGTGGGGGTGGGGCACTCGGACGAGCTCCAGTTCATCGAAGGGGTGCGGGCGGGGAAGAAGGAGGACAAGATGGGGTGGCGCGCTTCGGACACCCGCGAGCTGGTGTTCGAGGACGCGTTCGTGCCGGACGAGAACGTGCTGGGGGAGCCCGGGATGGGCTTCATCAACTTCATGAAGACGCTGGATGCGGGCCGCATCGGCATCGGCGCGCTTTCGCTCGGCATCGCCGAGGGCGCGTACGAAGAGGCGGTCAAGTACGCCAGCGAGAGGAAGCAGTTCGGGAAGTCGATCTCGGAGTTCCAGGGCCTCCAGTTCATGCTGGCGGACATGGCGACCGAGATCGAAGCGGCCAAGCACCTGGTCTACAACGCGGCCTGGCTCAAGGAGCAGGGGAAGCCCTACTCCAAGGAAGCCTCCATGGCCAAGCTGTTCGCCTCCGAGGTCGCCATGCGCGTGACCACGAAGGCGGTGCAGGTGCACGGCGGCTACGGCTACACGAAGGAATACCCGGTGGAGCGCATGATGCGCGACGCCAAGATCTGCGAGATCGGGGAGGGCACCAGCGAGATCCAGCGCATGGTCATCGCCCGGCACATCCTCCGCGAGCTCAGCGCCTAACGGAAATGGCCGTCCTTACGTGCTTTACGGCGTGCGGGCGGCTCCAGAGGTCTACATGGTCGGAAGCAACCCGGTCGGGGAGCGCCCCTGCGCTTCCCGCGCTCCGCGCATTGCGCCCGGGTGTCGCCTTCACCCCTCCGCGAGAGAGGCGGCGTGAAGCGCGAGATCCTGATGAACACCACCGCCAAGGAGACGCGCGTCGCCATCCTTGAAGACGACGTCCTGGTGGAGCTGATGGTGGAGCGCCCGGACGCGGCGCGCATGGTGGGCGACATCTACAAGGGAAAGGTGGAAGCGGTCCTCCCGGGGATCCAGGCCGCCTTCGTCAACATCGGCACCGAAAAGGCCGCCTTCCTGCACGTCTCGGACGTGGCGCTGGAAGAGGGCTCCGGCGGCGATGACGACGACGACGCCCCGGCTCCGGCCGCGGTGGAGGAAGACGGCGCCAACGGCAACGGCAAGCGCGGGCGCGGCTACCCGGCGATCCAGGAGGTGGTGAAGAAGGGGCAGGAGCTCCTGGTGCAAGTCTCCAAGGAGCCCATCAGCACCAAGGGGCCACGCGTTACCGCCAACATCTCGCTCCCCGGCCGCTTCCTGGTGTACATGCCGGGGTCGGACCACGTGGGGGTGTCGCGCAAGATCGAGGACAAGGAGGAGCGGGCCCGCCTCCGCGCCCTGGCCCGCGAGATCCTGCCCGAGAAGTCCGGCGGCGTAATCGTGCGCACGGTGGGCGAGGAGCTCACGCGCGAGACGTTCGAGCGCGAGATGCGCTCGCTGATGTCCACCTGGAAGAACATCCAGAAGAAGGCCGCCCGCGGCCGCGCCCCCGCGCCGGTGCACCGCGAGGCGAAGCTGACCTCCGGCATCATCCGCGACCTCTTCTCCCAAAAGGTGGACTCGCTGGTGGTGGACACGCAGATCGTCTTCGACGAGGTGCGCGCCTACCTGGAGCAGGTGGACCCCACGCTGGTGGAGCGGGTGCACCTGTACACCGACTCCACGCCCCTCTTCGACGCGCGCGGCCTGGAGAGCGAGATCCGCGACGCCTTCCAGCGCCGCGTGAACCTGGCCTCCGGCGGCTACATCATCGTGGAGCCCACCGAGGCGCTGGTCTCCATCGACGTGAACACGGGGCGCTACACGGGGAAGAAAGACCCCGAGAAGACGATCCTCAAGACCAACGTCGACGCGGCCAAGGAGATCGCGCGGCAGCTTCGGCTGCGCGACGTGGGCGGGATCATCGTCTGCGACTTCATCGACATGGAGTCGAAGCAGAACCGTGAAAAGGTGCTGCAGGAGCTGCGCACGCACCTGGCGCGCGACCGGGCGCGCACCAAGGCCTTCCAGGTGTCGGAGCTGGGGCTGATCGAGATGACGCGCCAGCGGGTGCGCCCCTCGCTCTACCAGACGCAGACGGAGGCGTGCCCCACCTGCTCCGGCACGGGCCGCGTCTTCACGCCGGAGACGCTGGTGCGCCGCATCGAGCGCTCCGTCCGCCGCGTCGCCGCCGACGGCAAGGAGAAGGCGCTGCAGTTCCGCGTGCACCCCGAGGTCGCGCTGTACGTGATCGAGGAGGAGCCCGGGTTCGTGAAGGGGCTGGAGAAGCAGTTCCGGCTGCAGCTCGCGCTTCGGGACGATCCTCTCATGAGGCCGGACGAGGTGCGGCTGATCGGGGCGCAGTCGCAGGTGGATCTGACGAGCAGGTACGTGCCGGAGTAGGCCGGCGGGCCCCCTCCCCCGCTCGTCACCTCGCTGCCCCTCCCCCAAACCGCGGGGGAGGGGCGGTGTGGTTTGGATCTGTGCGCGTGGGCCGGGGGTGGGGCGCGGGCGGGCACGGGCAGCCACGTGGGGCGGCCCCTACGAGGGACGTGCGCGATGCAGGGATCGGGGCGTGGCAGGGGAGGGCAGACACGCAGGTCTGCCCCTACGGAATCGGTGCGGATTGCGGGGGGTGGTGCGGGGCGGGCACGGGCGCGATGAATCGCAGCCCCTACGGGTTTGGTGCCGTTCGCCCCCTCTCTCGATAACGGCGAGGGCGAAGCCCTCTCCTGTTATCGAGAGAGGGGGCAGCGAGGAACGAGCGGGGGTGAGGGCTCCCCCCGCGGGTTGACAATCCCGCAGGACAGGGTGATATTGCCTGTCTTCTGTCGCTTTTTCGGACGAGTCCGTGTAACCGGGGTTCCCTGTAACCATGTACGCCATCATCCGCACCGGCGGCAAGCAGTTCCGTGCCGAGCCGGGCAAGACGCTTCGCATTCCGTCCGTCGACATCGAGCCGGGAGAGAGCCTTACGTTCGACGACGTCCTCCTGGGCGGCGACGGCGACACCGTCAAGGTGGGGCTTCCCACGGTTGCCGGTGCGGCCGTGACCGCCGAGGTCGTGCGCCACGGCAAGGGCGACAAGATCATCATCTTCAAGTTCAAGCGCCGCAAGAACTACCGCCGGAAGCAGGGCCACCGGCAGAAGTTCACCGAAGTGCGCATCAACGACGTCAACCTGGGCTAAGGGAGCGCACCCATGGCACATAAAAAGGGCGGCGGCTCTACTCGCAACGGCCGCGACTCGAACGCCCAGCGACTGGGCGTCAAGAAGTTCGGCGGCGAGAAGGTGCTCGCCGGCAACATCCTGGTCCGCCAGCGCGGCACCAAGTTCCACCCCGGCGCCAACGTGATGCGCGCCAGCGACGACACGCTCTTCGCCACGGTGGACGGGGTCGTTCAGTTCGGCCGCAAGGACAAGCTGCGGAAGAAGGTCTCCGTCATCCCGTACGAGGCGCTCGAGGTCATCTCGGCCGAGGTGCCCGCCGAGACGATGGACGTCGCCGCGGACTGACGCGCGGTCAGGGAATACGAAGCCGCTCCGGCAATGCTGCCGGGGCGGTTTTGTTTTGGGAACGGAAGTGCCAAGTGCCAAGTGCCAAGTGCTAAGTCCTGAACGGCAGTGCGTGAGTGCGTGAGTGCGTGAGTGCGCTCTTCACCTAGCACCTAGCACTTAGGACTTAGCACTTCCCTTCCTTGACGATGGCCGAGCGCGGGGCCTATTCTGTCGGGCTCCAAACCACACCAGAACCGGCCAGGCAGATGACTGAGGCGCTCTCCAGCAACTCCATGATGGTGCTCTCCGGCTCGGCCGACATGTCGATGGCCCAGGAGATGGCGGCGTGCATGGGGGTCGAGCTGGGCGCGGTGACCACCGCCCGGTTCGCGGACGGGGAGATCTTCGTACGGATCGACGACAACGTCCGCGGGCGCGACCTGTACATCGTGCAGAGCACCGTGCCCCCCGCCGACAACATCATGGAGCTGCTGCTCCTGCTGGACGCGGCGCGGCGCGCTTCGGCGGCGCGCGTCACGGCGGTGATCCCGTACTTCGGCTACGCGCGGCAGGACCGCAAGGACCAGCCGCGCGTGGCCATCGGGGCGAAGCTGATCGCCAACCTGATCACCTCCGCCGGTGCGGACCGGGTGCTCAGCGTGGACTTCCACCAGCACCAGCTGCAGGGGTTCTTCGACATCCCGGTGGACCACCTGTACGCGGCGCCCGTGTTCATGAAGTACTTCCGGGAGAAGAACCTCACCAACCTGGTGACGGTGTCGCCGGACGTGGGGTCGGCCAAGATGGCGCGCGGCTTCGCCAAGCGGCTGGGCGCCAGCATGGGGATCATCGACAAGCGGCGCCCCTCCGCCAACGTGGCCGAGGTGATGAACGTCATCGGCGAGGTGGAGGGGAAGGACTGCCTGCTGACCGACGACATGATCGACACGGCCGGCACCATGGCCGAGGCGGCGAGGGCGCTCAAGGAGCGCGGCGCCCGCGACGTGTACGCCTGCGCCACGCACGCCCTGCTCAGCGGGCCGGCGGTGGAGCGGCTGGTGAACGCGCCCTTCAAGGAGATCGTGGTCACCAACACGGTGCCGATTCCCGCGGAGAAGCGCTTCCCCACGCTCACCGTGCTCTCCGTGGCTGAGCTGCTGGCCCGCGCGGTGCGGTACACACACTTCAACGAATCCGTCAGCTCGCTCTTCGAAACGGCGTGACCCGCGCGGCCGGCTGACGGCTTGATGTCCGCGTGCGAGTCTTGAACACTCAGGGAGAACGACGATGGCTGCAACTTTGAACGCAACTGCCCGCACAGGGTCGGGGAAGGGTGGCGCCCGCAAGCTGCGCGCGACCGGCAAGGTGCCGGCCGTGGTGTACGGGCACGGCGACAAGAACGTGCCGCTGGCGCTCGACCGCCACGAGCTTGAGCTCCTTCTCCACGGCATCTCGGTGGAGAACACGGTGATCTCGCTGGTGACGGACGGCGGCGCGGGGAAGGACGTGCTGATCCGCGACGTGCAGATGCACCCGTACCGCCCCGAGGTGCTTCACGTGGACTTC
>DASVVI010000244.1:0-4856 GCA_036386635.1 Longimicrobium sp. | reverse complement strand
GTCGACTTGGCGGAGTTCATCCCCACCAGGTCCACCGTCTCGCCCACCTTGATGATCCCGCGCTCGATGCGCCCCGTCGCCACCGTCCCGCGCCCGGTGATGGAGAACACGTCCTCCACCGGCATCAGGAACGGCTTGTCCACCTGGCGCTCCGGCTGCGGAATGAAGGTGTCGATCGCGTTCATGAGATCGGTGATCTTGGAGCCCCACTCGGAGGACGGATCGCCCGACTCCAGCGCCTTGAGCCCCGAGCCCATGATGATCGGCGTGTCGTCGCCCGGGTAGTCGTACTCGGAGAGAAGCTCGCGCACCTCCAGCTCCACCAGCTCCAGAAGCTCCGGGTCGTCCACCATGTCAACCTTGTTGAGGAAGACGACGATGTACGGCACGTTCACCTGGCGGGCCAGCAGGATGTGCTCGCGCGTCTGCGGCATGGGGCCATCCGCGGCGGACACGACGAGGATGGCGCCGTCCATCTGGGCGGCACCCGTGATCATGTTCTTCACGTAGTCGGCGTGGCCGGGGCAGTCCACGTGCGCGTAGTGGCGCGCCTCGGTCTGGTACTCCACGTGCGCCGTCGAGATCGTGATGCCGCGGGCGCGCTCCTCGGGGGCCTTGTCGATGTTGGCGAAGTCGATGAAGTCCGCCAGCCCCTTGGCCGCCTGGATGCGCGTGATCGCGGCCGTCAGCGTGGTCTTGCCGTGGTCGACGTGCCCGATGGTGCCGACGTTGACGTGCGGCTTGTTGCGCTCAAACTTGGCCTTGGCCATTGGTTTGAATCCTGGTACCTGATGAATTTTTGATGGCTGATTGGATTCCGCTCCACGTGGGAGCTGGCGAACCGCCTCAGCCGCGAACCTTTTTTCAGCACGGCCCCTAAGAACAGCAAACCTCGCCGCGTCACTTGCTGCGGCAAGGTGTCCGGGTGCCGGCTTCCTTATCCCGCCATTCCATCCGCGTAAATCGCGTTCCGGAGCGGGACAAGACGAGAAGAATAGCCCCAAACCCTTAAACCGTCAAGCCCCAGCGCCTTGCGCACCTTCTGTTTCCACGCCAGCGCAGCCATCCTATTTCCTCACGCAAAGCCGCGAAGACGCTAAGAACTGCAACTGCGGATCAGATCGTTCGTTTTGCTTTCCTTTGCGTCTTCGCGTCTTCGCGTGAGCCCGGCAGTTAAAAAGGGCGGCCCTCGTTGGAGGGCCGCCCTTTCTCACCGTACCGCAGAACTGCTTTAGCCGCGGACCTTGGCGACGATCTCCTCGGCGCGGGCCTTGGGGACCTCCTCGTACTGCGAGAACTGCATGGAGTACACGGCACGCCCCTGCGACATGGAGCGCAGGTTGGTGGAGTAGCCGAACATCTCCGAGAGCGGCACCATCGCGTTGATCACCTGCGCCTCGCCGCGCTGGTCCATCCCCTGGATCTTGCCGCGGCGCGCCGAAAGGTCGCCGATCACGTCGCCCATGTAGTCCGACGGGGTCACGACTTCCACGCTCATCACGGGCTCCAGGAGCACCGGGCTGGCGCGGCGGGCCGCTTCCTTGAACGCCATGGAGCCGGCGATCTTGAAGGCGATTTCCGACGAGTCCACGTCGTGGTACGAGCCGAACACCAGCTCCACCTTGACGTCCACCATCGGATAGCCGGCGAGCACGCCGGTGTCCATCGCCTCGCGCAGCCCCTGCTCGCTGGGCTTGATGAACTCGCGGGGGATCACGCCGCCCACGATCTTGTCTTCGAAGACGAAGCCCTGGCCCGGCTCGGCCGGCATCATGTTGATGACCACGTGGCCGTACTGGCCCGAGCCACCCGTCTGGCGCACGAACTTGCCCTCGACCTTCTCCACCCGCTTGCGGATCGTCTCGCGGTAGGCCACCTGCGGCCGGCCCACGTTGGCCTCCACCTTGAACTCGCGGAGCATGCGGTCCACCAGGATCTCCAGGTGGAGCTCGCCCATCCCGGAGATGATGGTCTGCCCGGTCTCGACGTCCGTGTGCACCTTGAAGGTGGGGTCCTCGTCCGCCAGGCGGCGAAGAGCCTCGCCCATCTTGTCCTGGTCGACCTTGGTCTTCGGCTCGATGGCCACCGAGATCACCGGGGTCGGGAAGGTCATCGACTCCAGCACCACCGCGTGCTCAGGGTCGCACAGCGTGTTCCCCGTGGTGGTGTCCTTGAGCCCGATGGCGGCGGCGATGTCGCCGGCGCGCACCTCGGGGATCTCCTCGCGCTTGTTGGCGTGCATCTGCAGGATGCGGCCGAAGCGCTCGCGCTTCCCCTTGGTGCTGTTCAGCACGTGGGCGCCGCTCGCGATGACGCCCGAGTACACGCGGAAGAAGGTCAGCTTACCGACGAACGGGTCCGTCGCGATCTTGAACGCCAGAGCCGAGAACGGCTCCTCGTCCGAAGCGTGGCGCTCGATGGGCGCGTCGTCGTTCTCCGGGTCCGTCCCCTTGATGGCCGGGATGTCCACCGGCGCCGGAAGGAAGTCGACCACGCAGTCCAGCAGCTGCTGCACGCCCTTGTTCTTGAACGCCGAGCCGGTGAGAACCGGCGTCATGGCGCCCGCGATGGTGGCGTTGCGGATGGCGCGGATCAGGTCCGTCTCGCTGATCTCCTCGCCTTCCAGGTAGCGGCTCATCAGGTCCTCGTCGTGCTCCACCGCGCCTTCCACCAGCGCGAAGCGGGCTTCCTCCACCGCGTCGTGCATCTCCGCGCGGACGGGGGCCTCACGCCACTCCTTCCCCTTGGTGGTGTCGTCGTACAGCAGCTCCACGCGGCGGATCACGTCGATGATCCCCACGAAGGCCTCGCCGTCGCCGATGGGAAGGTGCACCGGGTACGGCTTCGCGCCCAGCCGGTCGCGGATCATCGACACGCAGCGCTCGAAGTTGGCGCCGGTGCGGTCCATCTTGTTGACGAAGCAGATGCGCGGCACGCCGTACTTGTCCGCCTGGCGCCACACCGTCTCCGACTGCGGCTCCACGCCGGCCACCGCGTCGAACACGCAGACGGCGCCGTCGAGCACGCGGAGCGAGCGCTCCACCTCCACGGTGAAGTCCACGTGCCCCGGGGTGTCGATGATGTTGATGCGGTACGTGTTGCCGAAGCGCTCCCACTGGCACGTCGTGGCGGCCGACGTGATGGTGATGCCGCGCTCCTGCTCCTGCTCCATCCAGTCCATGGTGGCCGCACCCTCGTGCACCTCGCCGATCTTGTGCGTGCGGCCCGTGTAGTACAGGATGCGCTCGGTCGTGGTGGTCTTGCCGGCATCGATGTGGGCCATGATGCCGATGTTGCGATATTTGTCCAGCGTCGTGGTGCGGGCCATGATTCGTTTTATCCAGTTACGCAGAAGCGCGGGGCGCGGGAGCGGAGCGTTCCGCCCACCGCGCCGCCGCGGGTCCTGACACCGTTTTGGTTGACCAGCGGTTGGCTACCAGCGGTAGTGCGCGAACGCCTTGTTCGCATCCGCCATGCGGTGCGTGTCGTCCTTCTTCTTGATGGTCGCGCCCTCGTTGCGGGACGCGGCCAGAAGCTCGGCGGCAAGGCGGTCGGCCATCGTCTTCTCGCCGCGGGCGCGGGCATAGCCCACCAGCCAGCGCATGGCGAGGGCGGTGCGCCGCTCGGGACGCACCTCCACCGGCACCTGGTAGGTGGCGCCGCCCACGCGGCGGCTCTTCACCTCCAGGACCGGCTTGGCGTTGTTGAGCGCGGTCTTGAAGACCGTCTCCCCCGGCTGACCGGAGCGCTCTTCCACGACCTTCATGGCGTCGTAGAAGATCCCCTCGGCGGTGGACTTCTTCCCGTCGCGCATCAGCGTGTTGACGAACTTCGTGACCGAGTCGCTCCCGTAGACCGGATCCGGGATGATCGGGCGCTTTACAGCGCGGTTTCTGCGGCTCATTAGCGCTTCCCTCCCTTACCCTTGACCGGTGCGCCCTTCCCCGCCGCCGCGCCCGCCTTGGGCTTCTTGGCGCCGTACTTGGAACGGCCCTGGCGGCGGTCGTTGACGCCGGAGGCGTCGAGCGTGCCGCGGATGATGTGGTAGCGGACGCCCGGCAGGTCCTTCACCCGGCCGCCGCGGATGAGCACGATGCTGTGCTCCTGCAGGTTGTGCCCCTCGCCCGGGATGTACGCCGTCACTTCGAAGCCGTTCGTCAGCCGGACGCGCGCGACCTTCCGGAGGGCCGAGTTGGGCTTCTTCGGGGTCGTGGTGTACACGCGCGTGCAGACTCCGCGCTTCTGCGGGTTGTTCCGCATCGCGGGCGACTTGCTCTTGTTGACGAGCGTCTGGCGCCCCTTGCGGACCAGCTGATTGATCGTCGGCATACTTGAATGCGAAGGTAGACGAAAACGCAAAAACACTGGCGAAGGCCGCTGGCCCCGCCGCCGCGAACCAAAAAGTTGCGCGACAGACTGAAAAACTTAGGGCAGACACCAGCTCCTGTCAACCCGCGACCCTCGCACGGCTCTCTCCCGCGTGGTTCAGGATGCGGTAGGGGCGTGATTCATCACGCCCGTGCCTTCCCGCACCGTGCCCCCCGCCGTCGGCACCGATCCCGTACGCCTGACGTGCGCGTCTGCCCGTCCCCGCCGCAGCGTTGTAGGGGCGTGATTCATCACGCCCGTCTCTTCCCCCCGCCCCGATCCCCGCCATCCGCACCGAATCCCGTAGGGGCAGACCCACGTGTCTGCCCGTGCCCGACGCAACGTCGTAGCCCGCGGTCCATGAGTGAATGATTCGCCGCAGGACCACACGAAGTCCGCATTGCACGCACGCACACGCAGGCGCGCGGCGCGGATGCCGAGGCGCGGGAGAGGGTGGGCGGACACGCAGGTCCGCCCCTACCAAGATG
>DASVVI010000243.1:0-1593 GCA_036386635.1 Longimicrobium sp. | reverse complement strand
CGCAGCCCGCCCATGTTGCGCATGTCCTGCGCGTCGGCCGGGTTGTGCGTGTGGTGCAGCGCCGCGTGCATGGCGTGGATCACCGCGCCCGAGCCCAGGAAGAGGCAGGCCTTGAAGAAGGCGTGCGTCATCAGGTGGAAGACGCCGGCCACGTACGCGCCCATCCCCACCGCCGCGAACATGAAGCCGAGCTGCGACACGGTGGAGTACGCCAGCACCTTTTTGATGTCCCACTGCTTCAGGCCGATGGTGGCCGCGAAGATCGCCGTCAGCGCGCCGATGAGGGCCACCACCAGCGACGCCGTGGGCGCCAGCGTAAAGAGGACGGACGAGCGCACCACCAGGTACACGCCCGCCGTCACCATGGTGGCCGCGTGGATCAGCGCGGAGACCGGCGTGGGGCCGGCCATGGCGTCCGGCAGCCAGATGTAGAGCGGGATCTGCGCGCTCTTGCCCGTGGCGCCCAGGAAGAAGAAGAGGCAGACCAGCGTGACGACTGCGCCGCCGTACACGAATTCCCTGGGCGCCGCCGCCGACACCCCGGCGAAGTCCAGCGTCCCCAGGTGCGCGAAGAGGAGGAACATCGCCAGCAGGAAGCCGAAGTCGCCCACGCGGTTGGCGATGAACGCCTTCATCCCGGCGGCGGCGTTGGCGCGCTCGCTGAACCAGAAGCCGATCAGCAGGTACGACGCGAGCCCCACCCCCTCCCCCCCCACGAACATCAGCGGGTACGACGAGCCCAGCACCAGCACCAGCATGAAGAAGACGAAGAGGTTCAGGTACGCCATGTAGCGCGGGTACCCGGGGTCCTCCTTCATGTAGCCGACGGAGAAGATGTGGATCAGCGACCCCACCCCCGTGATGATCAGCGCCATCACGATGGAGAGCGGGTCCAGCAGCAGCCCGGCCGTGACGTTCAGCGTGCCCGCGGGGATCCAGGTGAAGAGCTCGGTCGCCGCGAACTCGTGCGCCCCCCGCATCGCCAGGAAGTTCACCACCGCCAGCGCGAACGCAAGCAGCATCACCCCCGGCGCCACGAAGCTCGGCAGCACGTGCGTCCACGGCTTGGGGCCGTGCGCGTGCCCGTGGTCGTCGTGCGCGTCGTGGCCGTGCTCGTCATGCCCGTGCGCGTCGTGCGGGTGCACGTCGTGCGCGGCGTCCACCGGGCTGGGGCGGGTGCCGTGGTCCATCCCCTCCTGCTCGCTCGGCGCGGCGCCGGCCATCGCCAGGGCGGGCTGGTGCGCGGGGGCGTGGGCGTGCTCGTCGTGGTGCGCGTCCCAGTACGGGTCGCCCACGGGGGGGAGCACGGGAAGGGCGCGGCGCGCGGCGATGATCGCCACGATGCCGTTGATCACGAACCCGAGCAGCGGCAGCGCCAGAATCGCCCAGGGAAGGACCGGGTGGAAGGCGGCGCCGTGCGCGCCCTCGGCACCTGCCTGCGTTGCCGCGTGCGCGGCCTCTTGGAGGATCGTCACGGGACGCTTACCACCGGAGCAGGCTGAAGTTCTTGACGTCCACCGACTCCCGGTGACGGAAGGCGGCGATGACGATCGCCAGGCCGACCGCGGCCTCGGCGGCCGCCACGGCGATCAC
>DASVVI010000242.1:0-3283 GCA_036386635.1 Longimicrobium sp. | reverse complement strand
ATCGAATCAGCCTACCGGGGAGGAATTGGATGGCAGACGAGAATCCGCCGCGGGACGGCTACACCCTGCGCCCGCACCGCCCCGGCGACATGGGGTGGGTGGTGCACCGCCACGGGGTGCTGTACTGGCGGGAGTACGGGTGGGACGAGCGCTTCGAGGCGCTGATCGCGGAGATCGTCGCGCGCTTCATCCGCGAGCTGGACCCGGCGCGCGAGCGCTGCTGGATGGCGGAGCGCGGGGGGGAGATCGTGGGCTCCGTCTTCCTGGTGCGCGACCCGGAGCGCGAAGGCGTCGCCCGGCTGCGCCTCCTCCTGGTGGAGCCATCCGTGCGCGGGCTGGGGATTGGCCAGCGCCTGGTGCGGGAGTGCACCCTCTTCGCGCGCGAGGCCGGATACCACACGCTCGCCCTGTGGACCAACCACGTGCTGGTGGGCGCGCGGCGCATCTACGAAGCGGAGGGGTACCGGCTGGTCCACGAGGAGCCGCACGAGAGCTTCGGCAAGCCGCTCGTCGCGCAGACGTGGGAGCTCGCGCTGTAAGCCCGCCGCGGTGAGCCCTTGCTCCACCCCTGAGAATTTCCTTGACCCGGCGCCCGGCCGCGACTACCCTGTGCGCGCCGGCAGCCGCGTATCCCCATGCGGCAAGCAGTTCCCCGCCGGTCTCCGCAGCACCCTTCCCGCGGCACCCTCTGGAGGACTCCTATGAAGAAGTGGATCCGGCGTTTGGGCATCGGCCTCGGCGGGCTGCTGGTGATGGTGCTCCTGCTGGTGGCGGTGGCGTATGGCGTGAGCCGGCGAAAGCTGAGCCGGGAGTGGGAGGTGCCCGCCAGCGCGCTCAAGATCACGCGCGACCCGGCGCAGATCGAGCGCGGCAGGCACCTGGCGACCGCCGTCTCCAAGTGCACCGAGTGCCACGGCGCGGATCTGGGCGGCCAGATGTTCATCGACGCCATGCCGATGGGCGTGCTGATCGCCAGCAACCTGACCTCTGGGAAGGGCGGCGTGCTGCCGCGCTACAACGACGCCCAGCTCGATGCCGCCCTCCGCCACGGCGTGCGCCCGAACAAGCGCGGGCTGCTCTTCATGCCCTCCGATGAGTTCCAGCACCTGAGCGACGAGGATGCCGCCGCCATCATCGCGTACATCCGCTCGGTGCCGCCGGTCGACCGCGAGCTCGCCCCCTCCAGAGTGGGGCCGCTGGGACACGTGCTCTACGCGACCGGCCAGCTCCCCCTGATGCCGGCCGAGGTCATCGACCACAAGCCCCGCGCCCGCAGCGCGCCCCCCGCCGGCGCCACGCGCGAGTACGGCCAGTACCTGGTGAGCGTCGGCGGGTGCACGGGGTGCCACGGCTCCAACCTGGGCGGCTCCTCCGGCCACGGCCCCTCGGCGCCCAACATCACCCCCGCCGGCGTGGTGGCGTCGTGGCGCGAGGCCGACTGGATCCGCGCCATGCGCACCGGCAAGCGCCCGGACGGCTCGGCCCTCAAGGAGCCGATGCCATGGAAGGCCGTGGGGCGGATGAGCGACGACGAGTTGCGCGCCATGTGGATGTACCTGAGCACCATGCCCCGAGTGGAGCCGCAGCGCGCGAGCTGATCTCCAACCGCGCCTCGCACGAACGACACGGAGGAAACCACGGTCTCGCGGTTTCCTCCGTGCCCTTTTGGTACCCTCCGCGGCTCCGTGTGAAGCGGCGGTTCTACCGGGTGCCTTCCATCACCGCGGCAAAGGTGCGGATGGATTCCCACAGGTTGCCCAGGCGCAGGTTCTCGTTCTCGGCGTGCTGGTTGTTGTCCGGGTTGACGGTGGGGAGGAGGATCACCTGCGTCCCCAGCACCTCCGGGAACCACGCCGCCGGGATGCTGCCGCCCATGGTTGGGATCAACACCGGCGGCTGCGCGGAGCCGGCGCGGACGGCCTCCACCACGCGGCGCGCCACGGGGTGGCCGAACGGGGTGCGAATGCCGGCGTATCCGCCCTCGCGCGCCACCACGCGGGCGATGCGCGGGTGCGCGGCGCGGGTGGCGGAGTCGGGGTCCTCGCTCACCACGTGGAAGCCCTGCGCGCGCACGTGCGCCATCAGCCGCTCCACCTGCCGTGCCGGCGCCACGGCCGGCACCAGGCGCATGTCCAGCTCCGCCACCGCGCGGTCCGGCACCAGCGTTCGCGCCTGCGCTCCCACGTACAGCGACGACAGCCCGCGCACGTTCAGCGACGGCTCGGCGATGCTCTCCAGCCGCCGCACGCCGCGCCCGCCCTCCGGCACCGCGAACCCGAACGCGGCCGGCTCGTCGTCGGGGAGCGCCGCGATGGCCGCGCGCTCCTCTGGCGACAGCGGCAGGACGTCGTCGTACCACCCGCGAATGGTGACCCGTCCCGAGTCGTTCTTCATGGAGGCGAGGAGGCGCGCCAGCTCCATCGCCGGGTTGGGCGCCCAGTTCCCGTAGTGGCCGCTGTGCAGGGGCCGATCGGGCCCGTACACCGTGATCTGCGCGGACGTGATCCCCCGCGCGCCGAACACCAGCGTGGGACGGCCGGAGGGGTCCTGCGGCCCATCCGCCATCACCACCAGGTCGCTGCGAAGGAGGGCGCCGTGCTCGCGTACGATGCGCTCCAGCTGCGGCGAGCCCGCCTCTTCATCGCCTTCGAAGAGGAACTTCAGGTTCACGCGTGGCGCCCGCCCGGAGGCGCGCAGGGCATCGAGCGCGGCCATCATCGCCACGATCGGCCCCTTGTCGTCGGACGACGAGCGGGCGTAGAGGCGCCACTCGGGATTTAACGGGCCGCGCGCGGGGATGGGGATCATGCGCCCGCCGCGCTCCAGCGCCCGGTCGCGCAGCACGGGCTCCCACGGGCCGTGCCCCACCCAGCGGGCGGTGTCCACCGGCTGGCCGTCGTAGTGGGCGTAGATGAGGAGCGTGGTGCGCGCCCCCGGCGCAGGGAGCTCGCCGAAGACCATCGGCGGCCCGCCCCCTTCCAGTAGCCGCGTCCTGATCCCGCGCCGCCCCATCATCTCCACCAGCGCAGCGGCGTTGCGGCGGATGTTGATGCTGTCGCTCGCCACGTTCGGAATGGTGAGAAAGCGGACCAGCTCGCCGATCACCTGCGGCTGGTGCGCATCGACGTACGCGCGCACTGGATCCGCCCGCTGCCCCGCGAGCGATGCGGGCAGCAGGACGGTCAGGAGCGCGAGGCAGAGGGAGCGGTGCTTCATTGCGTGCCGGTGGGTGCGGAGGATGGTGTGGGTGCCGGCGTATGGTAGTGCGGCGGGTTGGGGTGCG
>DASVVI010000241.1:0-6279 GCA_036386635.1 Longimicrobium sp. | reverse complement strand
GCTGAGCGACAACGGCTACGACGAGCCCGAAGAGCTCCTGCGCGACGCGGACCTGGCGATGTACCGGGCGAAGGCGCGCGGCAAGGCGCGCTACGAGATCTTCGACGTAGACATGCACGCGGCCGCCATGGTGCGCATCCGCCTGGAGCACGACCTGCGCAAGGGGCTGGAGCGTGGCGAGTTCCGCACCTACTACCAGCCGATCCTGGCGGCGCTGGACGGGCGGGTGGTGGGCTTCGAGGCGCTGGTCCGCTGGCAGCACCCCACGCTGGGGCTGCTGGAGCCGACCAACTTCGTCCCCTGCGCGGAAGACACGGGGCTGATCGTGGGGCTGGGCGAGTGGGTGCTGCGCGACGCCTGCCGGCAGACGCGCGAGTGGCAGGACCGCTTCCCCACCCTGCCGCCGCTCACCATCAACGTGAACGTCTCTGGCAAACAGCTGCTCGTCCCCGGCCTCGCGCGCACGGTGGACGAAATCCTCAACGAGGCGGGCCTCGACGCCTCCTCGCTGAAGCTGGAGCTGACCGAGAACGTCCTGGTGGAGCACACGGAGATGCTGGACGCGGTCCTCCTCCAGCTCCAGGCGCGCGGGGTGGAGCTGCAGATGGACGACTTCGGCACGGGCTACTCGTCGCTGAGCTACCTGCACCGCTTCCCCATCAGCACGATGAAGATCCACCGCAGCTTCATCGACCGGATGACGCGCGACGAGGAGGGGAAGGAGATCGTGCGCACGATCATCAACCTGGCGCACAACCTCCGCATGCAGGTGATCGCCGAGGGCGTGGAGACGGACGAGCAGTTCGCCGAGCTCCGCTCCCTCCGCTGCGACTACGTGCAGGGCTACCTCTTCGCCGACCCCATGCCCGCCGTCATCGCCGAGGCCATGCTCAGCGCAGAACTGGTGGGCTGCTGACCCAAGCTGCCCAACAAAACGAATGCCCGCCCGGGGGCTCAAGCCCCCGGCTGGAACCACGCGAAGCCCACTGAAGTGGGCTCGAGAGGCGCGGCATTAGACCCGGAGTCCGCGAAGGCGGACTTTGCGCTTTTCCAGCCGCGAATTAATTCGCTCCAGCTTGGCGAGGCGGTTCGGATCACAGATCCATTTCCGCCGCCACCATCTCCTCGTAGTTCTCGCGGCGGCGCACCAGTGTGGCTTCCGCGCCGTCGACCATGACCTCGGCGGGGCGGGGGCGCTGGTTGTACTGGCTGCTCATGGAGAAGCCGTACGCGCCCACGGTGTGGATCGCCAGGAGCTCGCCGGGCTTGGGGAGCTCCATGTCGCGGTCCAGCGCCAGGAAGTCGCCCGTTTCGCAGATGGGGCCCACCACGTCCACGCGCGCGGTGGAGCGGCCCTGCGACACGGCGGGCTCCACCGCGTGCCAGCCGCTGTAGTGGCTGGGGCGGAGGAGGTCGTTCATCCCCGCGTCGGTGATGACGAAGCGCTTGCCACCGCCCTCCTTCACGTAGATGACGCGGGTCAGCAGCACACCCGCCTCGCCCACGATGAAGCGCCCCGGCTCCACCACCAGCTTCAGCCCCGTCTCCGCGATCTCGGGGAGGAGCGACTCGGCGAAGCCCGCGCCGGTGATGCGCTCCTCGCCCTGGTACGCGATCCCCAGCCCGCCACCCAGGTCAAGGAACTCGAGCGGGATGTCGTCCTGCTTGAGGGCGTGCACCAGGTCCAGCACGCGGGTCAGCGCGCGCTCGAAGGGGCCGACCTCCATGATCTGCGAGCCGATGTGCACGTCCACGCCACGCACCCGGATGCCCGGCATCTTGGCGGCGATGGAGTACAGGTTGCGCGCGCGCTCGTACGCGATGCCGAACTTGGTGGCCGCATGCCCCGTGCGCGTGTACGCGTGGGGCGTGGGCGTGTCGATGTCCGGGTTCACGCGCAGCGCGATGGGCGCGCGCGTGCCCATCGCGCACGCAAGGTCGCTGAGGGCGCACAGCTCGCCCTCGCTCTCCACGTTGAAGGCGTAGATCTCCGCCTTGAGCGCCGCGGCCAGCTCGTTGACCGTCTTCCCCACCCCGCTGTAGACGATGCGCTCGCCGGGGATGCCGGCCAGGAGCGCCCGGTGCAGCTCGCCGCCCGAGACCACGTCCGCGCCCGCGCCCATCTCCGCCAGCGTGCGGAGCACCGCCAGGTTGCCGTTCGCCTTGACCGAGTACGCGATCAGGTGCGGCACGGGCGTGAGTGCCTCGTCCAGCTCCCGAAAGCGGTCGCGGATGCCGTTCTGGCTGTACACGTACAGCGGCGTCCCCCAGCGCGCCACCAGCTCGCTCACGGGTACGTCCTCGCAGTGCAGCACCCCGTCGCGGCGGGGAAACATCTCGACGCGCGTGGCGGGCTCAGCGGTAGCCATGTCGGTGCGGTCCGGGGATGCGATGGGGACGGAGCGTGGAAGATAATGCGGCGGGCGGCGGTGGGAAAAGGCTGGGCGGGGCCCTCACCCCCGCTCGTTCCTCGCTGCCCCCTCTCCCGATAACAGGAGAGGCTGCGCCTCTGTTATCAAGAGAGGGGGCGTGGGGGTCGCGGATCCCTCGTAGGGGCGCGATTCATCGCGCCCGTGCCCGCCGCAACCCAACGCCCGCCCACGCACACTAATCCCGTAGGGGCCGCCCCACGTGGCTGCCCGTGCCCGCCGCTACGCCGTCGCCCGCGCCCGGCACGGATGCACGCCCAACGCCCCTCCCCCAGGTTGTTTTGGGGGAGGGGCCGCGAGGCACGAGCGGGGGTGGGGGCCCTCTCAGTACGCCCGCGCCCAGATCGCTTCGTGCTTCACCTCGCCGCCGCAGGCGAGGCACGCGGCGGGCAGGGTGGGCGAGCGGAACTCCTCGAACGGCAGGCAGCGGATGGTCGCCTTGGTCTCGTCCTTGACCCGCGCCTCGCAATCCGCGGAGCCGCACCAGCCAGCGTACACGAAGCCGCCCTCGCCCTCCACGATGCCGCGGAACTGCTCGTAGTCGGTTACGCCGCGGTGCGAGTTGGCCTCGCGGCGGGCGCGGGCGCGCTCGAACAGAAAGGTGTGGTACTCCTCCAGCCGCTGCTGCATGGAGCCCGTCACCTCCGCCTCGGGGAGGAACTGCTTGCGATCGTCGCCCTCGCCCAGCACGCGGCGCGCGAGCACCACCTGGCCCTTGGCGATGTCCTTGGGGCCCACTTCGATGCGGAAGGGGACGCCCTTGAGCTCCCATTCAAAGAACTTGGCGCCGGGCGTCATCTTCTCGCGGTCGTCGATGTGCGTGCGCGCGGGCGCCAGCGCGGCGGCCAGCTCGCGCACCTTGGCCATCACCACCTCGCGCTCCTCGTCCTTGCGGTAGATGGGCACGATGACCACCTGGATGGGCGCCACGCGCGGCGGCATCACCAGCCCCGCGTCGTCGCCGTGCGTCATCACCAGGCCGCCCACCATGCGCGTGCTCACGCCCCACGACGTGTTCCAGGCGAACTCCTCGCCGCCGGTTTCGGTGGCGAACTTGAGATCGAACTGCTTGGCGAAGTTCTGCCCCAGGTTGTGCGAGGTGCCGTTCTGCAGCGCCTTGTTGTCGCGCATCATCGCCTCGCACGTGTAGGTGCGGAGGGCGCCCGCGAACCGCTCCGACTCGCTCTTCTGGCCCACGACCACGGGCATGGCGAGGTACTCCTCCATGAACTCGCGGTACACGCCGAGCATCTGGAGCGCCTCGGCCTCGGCCTCGTCGTGCGTGGTGTGGGCGGTGTGCCCCTCCTGCCACAGGAACTCGGTGGTGCGCAGGAAGAGGCGCGTCCTCATCTCCCACCGCACCACGTTCGCCCACTGGTTGTAGAGGAGCGGCAGGTCGCGGTAGCTCTGCACCCACTTGGAGAACATCTCGTAGATGATGGTCTCGGAGGTGGGGCGCACGATCAGCGGCTCCTCCAGCTTGCTGTCGGGGTCGGGGATCAGCCCGCCGCCCTCCACGGCCTTGAGGCGCGTGTGGGTGACGATCGCCGCCTCCTTGGCGAACCCCTCCACGTGCTCCGCCTCGCGCGCCAGGAAGCTCTGCGGGATGAAGAGCGGGAAGTAGGCGTTCTGGTGCCCCGTCTCCTTGAAGCGCTGGTCGAGCCGGTCGCGCATCAGCTCCCACAGCCGGTAACCGTAGGGGCGGATCACCATGCACCCGCGCACGGGCGAGTAGTCCGCCAGCTCGGCCTTGAGCACCACCTCGTTGTACCAGGCGCTGAAGTCCTCCGCCTGCGTCGTCAGCTTCTTGTCGTCCGCCATGTCCTCGTGTCCGTCGAAAGGACCCTAAGCCGGGTCCGTGGATGTCGGCTTCTTCAATCTCGTGAACAGGTCGCGCACCCGAACCTGGAATCCAGGGATCAGGTCGCCCGCATCGAAAACGTCCCCCTCCTTGAGGATCAGGACTTCCGAGCGAGACTGGTGCACGATGAGGGTCCGCTTCGGCGGATCGATCACCACGACCATCCGAGCGCCCGCCTTGAGGTATTTCTGAACCTTTAGCGCCACCTCGCTGTAGCGATCCGTGGGAGAAATCACCTCTACCGCCAGGTCAGGCGCTCCGGGGAAGTATCCCTCGTCCTCCTCGAATTCATGCTCGCGTGCGGCGGTCACGAAGGAGACATCGGGCACCAGTACGGTGTCCGGGTTCGTTTCCACCCTGTAGCCGAACTCCGCGACGTATGCTTCGCCCAACTCGCGCTCGCGGACGTACGGCTCCAGGCGCCCATGGAATCGTGAGGCAATCCGTCCGTGCGGACGTCCCGCAGGAGTCATTTCGAAGATCTCTCCCTCGATGAGCTCACAGCGCATATCTGATGGCATGCGAAGGAGCTCATCAGCCGTGGAAGTGCGGATCTGAGTAGCCATGCGAGACCTCTTCTCACTTCGGTGATCGGTTGCCCGCGCTGGTCAGATGTGGACCGGCGCGGGCATCACGGTCGGGCGAGCTCGGCGAGGGGGATGCGGCGCTCTTCGCCAGTGCCGGTGTCGCGCACGAGGGCTTCGCCGGCGGCGACCTCGTCGGGGCCCAGCCAGGCGACCCGGCGGGCGTTGAGGGCGGAGGCGTTCTTGAACTGCCGGTTGCGCCCCGCCTCCACGAACGAGTACTCCACCGAGTGGCCCGCGTCGCGAAGCTGGTGCGCCAGGGCGAGCACGGCGCCGCGCTGCTCCGGCCCGGCCGCGGCCAGGTAGAAGTCCAGCACCGGCTTGGGATCGGGAAGGAGCTTGCGGTCGCGGAGAAGCTCCGTCAGCACCACGTCGCCCATTCCGAAGCCGAGCGCGGGAAGGTCCACCCCCGCGATGCGCTTCAGGAGGTCGTCGTACCGCCCGCCGCCGCAGATGGCGCGCAGCTCGCCGCGCGTGTCGAACAGCTCGAAGACGATCCCCGTGTAGTACGCCAGCCCGCGCACCACCGTCAGGTCGAAGCGCACGAAGTCGCCCAGCCCCATGTCGCGGAGGAAGCCGAAGTAGCGCTCCATCCGCTCCAGCTCCGGCGCGATCCCGGGGCGGCCGCCGTACTCCCGCGTGACCGCCGCGAAGTCGGTGTGCTGGAAGATGGCGAGCACGGCCGCGGCCACCTCGCCCGACACGCCCGCCTCGCCGGTGAGCCGCGCGGCGATGGCCTCGGGGGTGTCGCGCTCCAGCTTGTCTACGATGTTGTAGGCGAGCGCGAGCTGGTCCTCGGGCACGCCCGCGTCCAGCAGCAGGGCGCGCAGCAGGCGCCGGTCCGAGACGCGCGCGACGAAGTCCTGCGCCGTAAGCCCCAGCGTGCGCAGGATGTCGATGGCCGCGGCCAGCAGCTCGGCATCGGCGGCGACGTCCTCCTCGCCGATGATGTCGAAGTTGAGCTGGAAGTGCTCGCGGAGCCGCCCACGCTGCTGCCTTTCGTAGCGGAAGAGCTGCGGCACGGAGAACCACTTCATCGGCTTGCGGAAGCCGCCCGCGCGCGCGCCCGCCATCCGCGCCAGGGTCGGTGTCATCTCGGGGCGCAGCGTGATCTCGCGCCCGCCCTTGTCGGTGAAGTTGTAGAGCTGCTGGACGATCTCGGGGCCGCTCTTCTCGGTGTACAGCTCGAGCGGCTCCAGCGGGGGTCCGTCGTATTCCTGGAAGCCGTAGCGGCGCGCCACGTCGCGCCAGGCGCGCATCACGTGCGTGCGGACGGCGAGGTCATCGGGGAAGAAGTCCCGGAAACCGGGGAGTGCGTTGAAGTTCGACATGGGGCGGAATCTACCGCGTGGCGTGCGCCCGCAGCAACCGGTGGAGGGCTCTACGCGGCGCGCCTCGCGGTCCC
>DASVVI010000240.1:0-2897 GCA_036386635.1 Longimicrobium sp. | reverse complement strand
GCGCCGCGCGCGCGCCACCAGCCGCGAGGCCAGCGTGAAGGCCTGGCCCGCGAAGTCGGTTTCCCGGCCCACGTCCAGGTACTCCGCCTCCAGCAGCGCCGCGATCGCCACGAACGCGTCGCCCGCGTCGCCGGTGAGGGGGAGGGATTCGAAGGGGATGTCGGCGGTGGTGGATTCGGTGGTCATTGGGAAAGTGCGTTAGTGCGTTAGTGCGAGCACATTCTGTCATTCTGAGGGAGCCGCCGACTAAGACATCGGCGAAAGCAACCGATCTGGCTGCGGCGACCGAAGAATCTAGCCCGCGCCGGGCCGGGACTCGCGTGTCACACCCAGCCCCTCGCAACGCGCAGTAGATCCTTCGCTCCACGCCACAGGTCGCGGATGGGGCAAGGACGGTGCGGCGCGTCGCTCAGGATGACAAAGTGGTCAGGGGGTGCGCGATACGTGGGCGGCGACCGGCGCGGGAAGGCCGTCGATGCTGCGCGTGTTCTTTTCGCGCTGGTAGGCTGGAAGCGCATCGCCCTTCGCTTCCGCCCATCGCAATAGGGTGTCACGCTGCGCGCTGTACTGCATGAGCGGAACCGCGAATCCGCACGACGTCTGCACCCGCGAGATCTCCGCGCGGACGATGTGGCGGATGCCTGGGTACGCGGGGAAACCGCTCGACAGCTCCGTCCATTCATCGGTGTCGGGCAGAATCACCTCGCCAGAGCCGTACAGGCGCAGGATGCGCGGAGGGCCGGCGAAGGCGCAGAATATGAAGGTGATGCGGCGGTTCTCGTGCAGATGGGCCGCCGTTTCGTTGCCACTCCCCGTCAGGTCCAGGTATGCGACGCGGGTGGGGGAGAGCACGCGCAAGCAGTCCAGCCCCTTGGGCGAGAGGTTCACGTGGCCATCACCGGCGAGCGGTGCCGTGGCGACGAAAAACAGCGGCTGCGCCTCGATGAAGGTCTTCAGCTCCGGCGTGATGCACTCCACCACCTTGCCCATGATCCCACCAGTTCGTTGTGTGGTCCGCCAGCGCGGCCCGCAACGCTGCACCTCTGGAGAGGGGATCGCAAGGTCTGGCAATGGAAGTGCGTGAGTCCACCTTCCATTTTGTCATCCTGAGTGAGCCGCCCCCACGGGCTCGGTGCTCCGCGACGGGCTCGTGCGGCGAGCGAAGGATCTAGCCGGCGAGGCGGGAGGACGGCGCCGCCCCACGGTCCTCGCGGTACGCGGAGTAGATCCTTCGCTCCGCGCCGGACATCGCGGACGGGGAAAGGGCGGTGCGGCGCGTCGCTCAGGATGACAGATTAGGGTGATGACACCCGGTACCAACGCACTCACGCACTTACGCACTAACGCACTCTCCCCCATGCGCCGAACCGCACTCCTCCTCGCCCTTCTCTCCGCCGCGCCGGCCGCCGCGCAGGAGCGCCCCTTTGGTACGCTTCGCGAACAGGCGGAGGTGAGGCAGGAGTGGCTCCGGCTGCGGCTGGAGCGCGTGCTGCCGCGGCTGATGCGCGAGCAGGGGGTGGCGATGTGGATCGTTCCCATGCGCGAGTACAACGAGGACCCCGTCTTCTCGTCGCTCGTGTCGCCGACGACGATGGCGGCGCGGCGGCGCACGATCTACGTGTTCTGCGACAAGGGTGGTGCGCAGGTGGAGCGGGTGGCGATCGGGGGGTCGACGCAGGGCGGGCTGTACCGCGTGGTGCGCGACCCCGATGCGCCCGTGGGCACCGCCGGCACCACCCGCCGACCCGCCGAGCCGTACGGCCCCGACCAGTGGAAGCTCCTCGCGCCCGTGGTGGAGGCATGCGACCCGCGCACCATCGCCGTGAACGTGTCGGCGACGCACGCGTTTTCGGATGGGCTGACGGTGGGCGAGTGGGAGGCGCTGCAGGACCTCCTGCTGGAGGAGATGCGACCCGGCCGCACGGGCAACCAGGTGCTCGCCGCCGCCCGCGCCCGCATGAGCGCGGAGGGGATCGACGGCACCATCTACACGCATCCCATCGGCGCGCACGGCCACGGCGCCGGCCCGCTGATCGGCCTGTGGGACCGCCAGGAGGGCGTCCCCGGCCGCGGCGACGTGCCGCTGCGACCCAACAGCTGGTTCAGCATCGAGCTCCAGGCCACCACGCCGGTGCCCGAGTGGAACGGCCAGCCGGTGCGCATGGGGCTGGAGGAGGAGGCGCGGCTCGACGAGGGCGGCGCGCGGCACTGGGTGCTGCGGCGGCAGGAGCGGTTCCATCTGGTGAAGTAGGTGTCACGGCGGGGCGAGCACGCGCGTTTGCTCGTACCCGGAAGTACGCTGGACACCAGAATGAGGAGGCACACGTGACCGGATCACCTCGTTCGCTCCCACGCAGAGCCTTCGCGGCCGCGCTCCTGCTGCTCTCCTCGTGCGGGATCCTCGACCCGGACCCGGTGAGAGTCCGCGTGAGAAACTCCACCGGCCACAACCTCGAAGCGATCAAGGTGATGGCCCCGAGGACGTCGGAGCGGTTCGGAAGCCTCGAGGCGGGGAAGACCTCCCGCTACCACGCCGCCAATCGGGCTTACATCTTCCCCTACGTCGAGGCGCTCCTCGACGGAACGGTGGTCCGCCAGCAGCCGAGGGACTTCATGGGGGAGGAACCCATGGAGCCGGGCACGTACACCTATGAGCTGAGGCTGAGCTCGAGGCAGCCGTACTTCCTGCACGCCACCGTCATCCGCGAGTGACGGCGCGAGACGAGGGGCCGGCCCGCGGGGACAGGGCCAGCCCCTCGCTTCCAACCTTTCCGCGCAGTCCGGCATCAGAAGGAGGTCCGCAGTCCCGCGACCCCCAACGTGTGCCCTCCAATGCGACCCTCGTCCCCGCTCCGATTCGCCACCCTCGCCCTCGCCGGAGCGCTCGCCGCGCCGGC
>DASVVI010000239.1:0-2298 GCA_036386635.1 Longimicrobium sp. | reverse complement strand
CCCTCCCCCAGGCAGTTTTGGGGGAGGGGGATGCGTCGCGGAGCGACGCTGGGGGTGGGGGCCGGGTTGTCCAAACGGCGCGCCGCGTCTATATTGATGGGCTGTGCACCTCCCGCTCGCCCGTGCCGTCGCGCGGGCGGCGGTTTTCGTCTTATCCAGGTGGCGCCGATGTTCGACCAGCTCAGCGACAAGCTCGAAGGCGTATTTTCCGGCCTGCGGCAGCGTGGAGTCCTCACGGAGCCCATGATCCGCGAAGGGCTCCGGGAGATCCGCCGCGTCCTGCTGGAGGCCGACGTCAACTACCAGGTCACGCGCGACTTCATGAAGCGCGTGGAAGAGAAGGCGCTGGGCGAGCGCGTCCTGAAGTCGGTCACGCCGGGGCAGCAGATCGTCAAGGTGGTGCACGAGGAGCTCACCTCCATGCTCGGCGAGAAGCGCTCGCCGCTGGCGCTGGCGCCGCTCCCCCCCACCGTCATCATGATGGTGGGGCTGCAGGGCTCGGGTAAGACGACCACAGCCGGCAAGATCGCGCGGCGCATGAAGCGCGAGATGCGCCAGACGCGCCTGGTGGCCTGCGACGTCTACCGCCCCGCCGCCGTGGAGCAGCTCCAGACGCTGGGCGAGCAGGTGGGCGTCCCCGTTTACGCCGAGCCGGGCTCCACAGACGTGGTGGGGATCGCGCGCCGCGCGCTGGAGTTGGCGAAGAGCGAGCGCGACCGGGTGGTCATCTTCGACACCGCCGGCCGCCTGCAGATCGACGAGGAGCTGATGGACGAGCTCCGCCGCCTCAAGGAAGCCGTCGGGCCGCACGAGATCCTCTTCGTGGCGGACGGGATGATCGGCCAGGAGTCGGTGAACGTGGCCAAGGGCTTCGACGACGCGCTGAACGTGACGGGCGTGGTGCTCACCAAGATGGACGGCGACGCCCGCGGCGGCGCGGCCCTCTCCATCTTCGGCGTCACCGGCAAGCCCATCAAGTTCCTGGGCGTGGGCGAGAAGCTGGACGGTCTGGAGGAGTTCCACCCGGAGCGTATGGCCGGGCGCATCCTGCAGCAGGGCGACGTGCTCTCGCTGGTGGAGAAGGCGGAGCGCGCGTTCGACAAGGACGAGGCCGCCAAGCTCGAGAAGAAGATGATGGGCGCGGGGCGGTTCGACCTGGAGGACTTCCTGGTCGCGCTGCGCCAGTTCCAGAACCTGGGGCCGCTGGAGAACCTGCTGAAGCTGATCCCGGGCGTGAACAACAAGATGTTGAAGAACGTCAAGGTCGATCCCAAGCAGTTCAAGCACATCGAGGCGATCATCCTGTCGATGACCCCGCAGGAGCGCCGCCGCCCCGAGATGCTCAACGGCCCGCGCCGCGCCCGCATCGCCCGCGGCAGCGGACGCCCGGTGATGGAGATCAACCGTCTCCTGGCGCAGTTCAAGGAGATGCAGAAGTTCATGAAGCAGATGAAGGGGCTGCAGGGGATGATGCCGAAAGGCGGGATGCCCCGGCTGCCGTTCGGGGGCGGGATGCCCCGAATGTAGGGAAGTGCGTGAGTGCGTAAGTGCGTCAGTGCGTTCAGATCCAGCGCACTTCCGCACTCACGCACTAACGCACTTTTTGTTCGTCACGATCGTCCGCCCACTCACCGAACCACGGGCTGGACGCCACCCGATCCACCACCAGGAGTCAGGAATGGCACTCAAGATTCGCCTCCGCCGGATGGGCCGTAAGAAGGCCCCGCACTACCGCATCGTCATCGCGGAAAGCTCCAACGCCCGCGACGGCCGGTTCGTGGCCAACATCGGCCACTACAACCCGACCACCAACCCCATGACTCTCGTGGTCGATCGGGACAAGGCGCTCTTCTGGCTCGGCCAGGGCGCCACGCCCACCGACACCGTCAACTCGCTCCTCAAGAAGGGCGGCGTCTTCCAGCCCGCCCCCACGGTGGTTGAGAACGTCGCCGCCGCCGCCACGGGTGCGGTCCAGGGCGCCGGTCGCGCCGCCAAGGGTGCCGCGGGTGCCGTCGCCGGTGCCGCCTCGGCTGCGGCCGGCGCGGTGACGGGTGCCGCTTCCACGGCCGCCGGTGCGGTGACGGGCGCGGCTTCGAGCGCCGCCGGTGCGGTGTCGGACGCGGCTTCGTCCGCCGCCGGTGCGGTGTCGGACGCCGCTTCGTCGGCTGCCGAGGCGGTGACGGGCGCAGCTTCCAGCGCGGCTTCGGCGGTGGCGGACACCGTGCGCTCGGCCGTCGAGCGCGTGACGGGCGGCGGCGATGACGCCCCCGCGGCCGAGACGGCCGATGCGCCCGCGGC
>DASVVI010000238.1:0-4323 GCA_036386635.1 Longimicrobium sp. | reverse complement strand
CGACTCCGCGTCCACCCCCGGCAGCGCCGCGGCGAAGGCGCGGGCCTCGTCCACCAGGTCCGCCCCCACACGCGCCACCGCCACGATCTCCCACCCGTCCGGCCGTGCGGCGGCCGCGGCGGCCAGCGAGTACGCCAGCCCGCCCCAGCTCTCGAACGGCCGCCCCGCCGCCTGGTCCTCCAGCGTCCAGATGCGGTCCCACACGAACGTGCCGAGGATGCCGAGCCGCAAGGTCACGATAGGGGAACGGGGAGGGGCGGAGGGAAAAGGAACCTGGAGAGCCTGCGAAAACGTTAGCGACAGCGCCACGGATGACCCGCCGCAAACCAGGCAATCGAGATCGTGCGAGGGCGGGCAGACACGCAGGTCTGCCCCTACGCGATCGGCGCGTGGACACGGGCGACGGAGCAGCGCGTGACACGGGCGCGATGAATCGCGCCCCTACGGGATCCGTGCGACGCGCAGTGAAGTTCTCCCCCTCACCCGCGCTGCGCCCCCGCAGGCGGCCGAATCAACCCTAAGCCCCCTCTCTCGATAACAGAGGGCGCAGCCCTCTCCTGTTATCGGGAGAGGGGGCAGGCGAGTGTAACGAGCCGGGGGTGAGGGCCCCCTCACATCGCCCCGTAGTTCTCCTTCTT
The DNA here is from genome assembly GCA_036386635.1 of Longimicrobium sp. Classification (GTDB taxonomy): domain Bacteria; phylum Gemmatimonadota; class Gemmatimonadetes; order Longimicrobiales; family Longimicrobiaceae; genus Longimicrobium. The sequence continues at coordinate 3,685 of DASVVI010000238.1, read as the reverse complement.
GAACACCCCCGCCGCCCCCACCACCCCCGCCGTCCCCGGCAGCTCGGCGGGGACGATGCGGCAGCACTCCTGCGCGGAGCGAAAGGCGCGGCGGCGCACCTCGGCGATCAGCGGGACGAAGAGGTGGTCGCCCGCGCGCGTCACGCCGCCCGCGATCACCACCATCTGCGGATTCAGGATGTTGATGATGCTCGCCACGCCCGAGCCCAGGAAGCGCGCCGTGTCCTTCATCACCTCGGTGGCGTACGGATCGCCCAGGACGGCGGCCTCGTAGACGGTGGCGGCGGTGATCTCGTCCAAGCGGCCGTCCACCATCTCCTCGAGCATCGACTCGGCGCCGGCCTCGATTCCTTCCGTGGCGCGCAGGGCGATGGCGGGGCCGCTGGCGTACTGCTCCAGGCAGCCGTAGTTGCCGCACTTGCACTTGCGGCCGTTGCTGTCGATGGTCATGTGGCCGATCTCGCCGGCCACGTCGCTGCACCCGTGGTAGATCTCGCCGTTCAGCACGATGCCGCCGCCGATCCCCGTCCCAAGCGTGAAGCCGACGAGCGAGTGCGTGCCGCGACCGGCGCCCAGCCACCACTCGCCGTAGGTGGCGCAGTTGGCGTCGTTGTCCAGCGAGCAGGGGAGCTTGACGGCGTTGGAGATCAGGTCGCGAAGGGGGAAGTTGCGCCACCCCAGGTTCGGCGTGTTGATCACCGTACCAGTCTTGCGGTTGAGGGGGCCCGGCGAGCCGATCCCCACCCCCGCAACGGCCGCGCGCGTGGTGCCGTGCGCCTCGGCCACCTCGGCGATGGCGTCGTTCACCATGTGGACGATGCGGTCCACCACGAACTTGGCCCCGCGGTTGGACTCGGTGGGGAGCGTGCGCAGCCCCAGCACCTCACCGCCCTCGATGGGCACCAGCCCCACGACGACGTTGGTGCCGCCCAGGTCCACCCCCACGATCCAGCGCTTCTCGGCCTTGTCCGCTGTCATGCGTGTCCTGATGAACGGTTCAGCGCAGCACGCGCAACGTAGGATCCGGAGCCAGCTCTGCGATTCCCTGCTCCGCGCGCACCAGCCGCTCGCGCGTGATGGCGTCGAGGATGGCGCGGTTGGCGCTCACCACCTCGGGGTGCCGGTACGGACGATCGTGGTGCAGGTGCAACGCGACGGCGCGGTGGCGGATCTGCATCCCCCTTACCCCCGCGTTCTCCAGGCGGTACCCCAGCGCCCGGTCAAGCCCGCCGTACCCCATCTTTCCTTCGAAGCCGTTCACCCGCAAGATCGCCTCGCGCCAGGTGGAGGCGTTGTTCCCGTGGAAGTGCGCGGCCGTCGGCGTGATGCGGTCGAACAGCGCCGCCAGCTTCGGCGAGCGCACCAGGCGCAGCGCGCGGCGCCCCGGCCTCCATCCCCGCGCCCAGAGCCAGCGCAGCTCCGCCACGCGCCCGGATGTCACGTCCTCCACGCTGATCCGCTCGCTGACCCCCGCCGGGAGCTTCAGGTAGCCGCCCGCGAGGTAGCGCCCCGGCCGCGCCAGCGCGCGGTGCACCTCTACCACGTCGCGGCGCGGAATGCAGTCGCCGTCCGTGAACAGGAGGTAGTCGCCGCGCGAGGCCACGATGGCGCGGTTCAGGATCTCCGTCTTCCTGAAACCGCGGTCTTCGTGCCAAACGTGCACCATGTCCATTTTCGACTCGGCGCGCACGCGGCGGATGAGCTCGGCCGTCTCCGGCCCGGAGCCATCATCCGCCACCACCAACTCGAAGTCGCGGTCGGTCTGGACGGCGTATCCCCAGAGGACGCGCTCCAGGAAGTGCGGCTTGTTGTAGGTGGAGACGATCACCGACACGCGCATCGCCGCCCTTACCGCGCAACCGGAGTACAGAGCAGCTCGCTCGTCGTCCGCACGTCGTCGCCCAGAATGGGCCGGCAGGCGTACCCGGCGCCCTCCAAAAACGCCAGGCAGGCGCGGTGCACCTCCGCCCCATGCGTGGACAGGAAGACGACGGGCCGGTGCCGGGCCAGCGTGTCGCGCGCGCCTTCCAGCACGGCGACCTCCGCACCCTCGACATCGATCTTGACCGCAGACGGCGCGATCCCGTGCTCCGCGCAGAAGTCGTCCAACCGCACCGTCCTCACCTCCACTGTCCCGTCCGCCGCCAGGTGCCCCGTCCCGCTCCCGCTCCCGAAGGCGAAGCGCGCGGTGCCGTTCGCGTCCGACACCGCGGCCTCGGTCACCCGCACGTTCGCGAGCCGGTTGATCTCCGCGTGGAGGCGCAGGAAGGCAGCGTTGACGGGGTTCGGCTCGAACGCCCACACCGCGCCCCGCTCACCCGCCAGCACGGCAGAGAGCACGGTGTAGTACCCGACGTGCGCCCCCACGTCCAGCACCGTAGCACCGGGGCGGACGTGCTCCTCGAACAGCCGCGTCTGCTCCGGCTCGTAACTCCCGCCCAGAATGCGCAGGGTCTTCCCGCGGCTGGCGGGGAGCCACCAGCGCCCCCGCAGCCGCCCGCCCACGATCGGCAGCCTCATCGGCACCGCTCGCCAGCGCACTCACGCACTAACGCACTCACGCACTTCTTCATTCCCCAACCCGCAGCACGGCCAAAAACGCCTCCTGCGGAATCTCCACCGTCCCCACCTGCTTCATCCGCTTCTTGCCGGCCTTCTGCTTCTCCAGGAGCTTGCGCTTGCGGGAGATGTCGCCGCCGTAGCACTTGGCGGTCACGTTCTTACGCATCGCCGAGATGCTCTCGCGGGCGATCACCTTGTTGCCGATCGCGGCCTGGATCGCCACCTCGAACATCTGCCGCGGGATCAGCTCCTTGAGCTTTTCCGCGACGTTGCGCCCGTACTCCTGGCTCTTGTCGCGGTGGATGATGACGCTGAACGCGTCCACCGGCTCGCCGTTGATCAGCATGTCCAGCTTGACCAGCGGGTTGGCGCGGTACTCGGAGAAGTCGTAGTCGAACGACGCGTAGCCGCGCGTGGCCGACTTCAGCTTGTCGTAGAAGTCGAGCACGATCTCGCCCAGCGGCAGGTCGTACGTCAGCTCCACGCGCTGCGGATCGGGGTAGCTCATCCCGCGGAAGTCCGCGCGCCGCTCGTGCGCCAGCCTCTGCACCCCGCCGATGTAGTCCGCGGGAACCAGGATGCGCGCCGTAACGTACGGCTCCTCGATGCGCGCGATCTTGGTGGGATCGGGAAGGGCGGAGGGGCTCTCCACCCAGCGGTCCTCCTCGTCCGTCATCACCACGTGGTACTTCACGTTGGGCACGGTGGTGATGATGTCCAGGTCGAACTCGCGCTCCAGCCGCTCCTGGATGATCTCCATGTGCAGGAGCCCTAGGAAGCCGCAGCGGAAGCCGAAGCCCAGCGCCAGCGACGTCTCCGGCTCGTAGGTGAGCGAGGCGTCGTTGAGCTGCAGCTTGGCGAGGGCGTCGCGAAGCTCCTCGTACTGCTCGGTCTCCGTGGGGTAGATCCCCGCGAACACCATCGGCTTCACCTCCTGGAAGCCGGGGATCCCCTCGCCCGCCCGGTTGTCCGCGTCGTAGATGGTGTCGCCGGAGCGCGTGTCCGCCACGCGCTTGATCCCGGCGATGATGTACCCCACCTCGCCCGGTCCCAGCTCCTGAAGCGGCTGCCGGCCCAGCTGCAGGTACCCCACCTCGTCCACCGGGTACTCGTTCTCGTTGGC
>DASVVI010000237.1:0-2132 GCA_036386635.1 Longimicrobium sp. | reverse complement strand
GGGCGGATCGCTCACAACTGGGGGAATATTCATCGGTCCTGTCGGCGAGTTTGAAATCGCGCGCATGGTCCCGCCGCTCCGTGAGGGGGCGGCGTTTGTGTCCCCCGGCCGGTACCTTGACAGGTGAAGCGTGGTGCGTGCAGCGCTGGTTCCTTCGGGAGTTAGCGTGGTGCATGCGATATATAGAGGAGCGCACACATGGTGCGTCGGGTGGCTTGCGGGCCTGATACCCGGCGAGGAACGCCATGCTTGTGCAACAACAAGCAAGGAATACAGCCGGACGGCGATCCCCAGGGTTGTCCGATCCGGTTTTGTCAGCGAGTTTGATCCTGGCTCAGGAACAACGCTGGCGGCGTGCCTAACGCATGCAAGTCGGGCGGGGCCATCTTTCGGGGTGGTTCAGCGGCGGACGGGTGAGTAGCGCGTGACCGACCTGCCCGCGAGTGGGGGCCAACCCCGGGAAACCGGGGCTGTTACCGCATGCGTCCGGCGTCCGGTGGGGATGTCGGGGAAAGCCCTTCGGGGCGCTCGCGGAGGGGGTTGCGTCCGATTAGCTAGTCGGCGGGGTGACGGCCCACCGAGGCGACGATCGGTCGCTGGTCTGAGAGGACGGCCAGCCACAGGGGGACTGAGACACGGCCCCCACACCTACGGGTGGCAGCAGCGAGGGATTTTCGGCAATGGGCGCAAGCCTGACCGAGCAACGCCGCGTGCGGGACGACGCCCCTCGGGGTGTAAACCGCTTTTGGTCGGGGCGAAGCTGACGGTACCGATCGAATCAGTCTCGGCTAACTACGTGCCAGCAGCCGCGGTAAGACGTAGGAGACGAGCGTTGTCCGGATTTACTGGGCGTAAAGCGCGCGCAGGCGGCCCCGCAGGTCGGTTGTGAAAGCCCCCGGCTCAACCGGGCGGGCGCGAGCGAAACCGCGGGGCTGGAGGCTGGCAGAGGGTGGTGGAATTCCCGGTGTAGTGGTGAAATGCGTAGAGATCGGGAGGAACACCCGCGGCGAAGGCGGCCACCTGGACCAGGCCTGACGCTGAGGCGCGAAGGCCGGGGGAGCGAACGGGATTAGATACCCCGGTAGTCCCGGCAGTAAACGATGTCGACTGGCCGTCGGGGGGCTCGACCCCCTCGGCGGCGGAGCTAACGCGGGAAGTCGACCGCCTGGGGAGTACGGCCGCAAGGCTAAAACTCAAAGGAATTGACGGGGGCCCGCACAAGCAGCGGAGCGTGCGGTTTAATTCGACGCAACGCGCAGAACCTTACCAGGTCTTGACATGCCCCTGCAGAGCCGCGAAAGCGGTTGGCCTTCGAGGGTGGGGCGCAGGTGCTGCATGGCTGTCGTCAGCTCGTGCCGTGAGGTGTTGGGTTAAGTCCCGCAACGAGCGCAACCCCTGCGACCAGTTAGAGCGTCACTGGTCGGACCGCCGGCTTGCTGCCGGAGGAAGGCGGGGATGACGTCAAGTCCGCATGGCCCTTACGACCTGGGCGACACGCACGCTACAATGGCCGGGACAGTGGGCGGCCAAGCCGCGAGGCGGCGCCAATCCCCAAACCCGGCCCCAGTTCGGATCGCGGGCTGCAACTCGCCCGCGTGAAGTCGGAGTTGCTAGTAACCGCGGGTCAGCCATACCGCGGTGAATCTGTTCCCGGGCCTTGTACACACCGCCCGTCACGTCATGGGAGCCGGCGACACCTGAAGTCCGTGGGCCAACCTTCGGGGGGCAGCGGCCGAGGGTGGGGCGGGTGACTGGGACGAAGTCGTAACAAGGTAGCCGTAGCGGAAGCTGCGGCTGGATCACCTCCTTTCTAGGGAGCACGTGCCGGTCGGACGGCGCCCCCCGGGGCGCGGCGACGGCACCATCCCAGGTCGAGCGCACGGATGAAAGTATCGCATCTGTCTCCATCCCTAGTAGGCTGATGATCTCGGTCCCTTCACCAGGGTCGAGGGAGGCCGAAGGCGGGGTTGCGGATAGGTGACGGGAGTCTGTGCGATGAGTCCGCGCCCCATCTCAATGTTCGCGCACCACCACTCTTCACCTCGGATGAGGTGCTAACCATCCTTTGTATCCTTCGATATATTGGAGATGGTTCATCGCGTAGCACATTGACAAGCGAATGCGAAGCGTAA
>DASVVI010000236.1:0-6049 GCA_036386635.1 Longimicrobium sp. | reverse complement strand
GTGGACGAGGCCACCTACGACGCCCTCATGCGCGCCTCCGGCCGGCCCGACCGCCTCGTGCGCCAGCACACGCTGAGCGCCACCGACGTCGAGGGCCCCTTCGTCGCCCTGCCGTCCAACATGTACGACCGGGCCAAGCTCGCGTGCTCGTGCTACCAGGCTCTCTCCGAGAAGCTCGCCGAGCAGTTCCACACCCGCGAGGGCGTGCTGGAGCGCCTCAATCCGGGGACGAACCTGGACTCGCTCAAGGCGGGCGACAAGCTGTGGGTTCCGCGCGTTCGCGAGCCGAACGTCGCGGCCAACATGAAGATCGCCGAGATCCTGGTGTCGGGCAGCGGCAACTTCGTGCAGGCGCGCGACAGTGCCGGCAACATCCTGGCGCACTTCGCGTCCACGATGGGCTCCAGCATCGACCCCTCCCCCGAGGGCGAGGTCACGGTGCGCGAGGTGACGGCGAACCCGTGGTGGAACTACCAGCCCGCGCTGCTCAAGGTGCTGCGCAGCGACGGGCCCAGCGCCATGATTCCGCCGGGCCCCAACAACGCGGTGGGCTGGGTGTGGATCGGCCTTTCGGCGCCGCACTACGGCATCCACGGCACCAGCGAGCCGGAGACGATCGGCTACGCGACCTCGTCGGGCTGCGTGCGCCTCCCCAACTGGGACGCGCGCTTCCTCTCGCGCCGCGTGCGCCCGGGAACGAAGGTGCGCTTCGAGGACACCCGCAACGGCGAGCGCGTCATCCCCCGACGCCCCCGCCCCCGCCTCCTCGGCACCCGCGCCGACAGCGTCGCCACGGACCCGCGATAACGCGCGACATCGCGAACAAAGGGAGACACGGAGATCGCCTCCGTGTCTCCCTTTTCGTTTTCGCGCCTGCCTGGAGAGCGGGCGTCACGGTGGGGGAAAGGACGGGCAGACACGCAGGTCTGCCCCTACGACATCTGTGCCGACAGCGCCGATCGAGGAACGCGAAGGGCGGGCGATAAATCGCGCCCCTACGATGTACGCGTGGCACCCGGCCGGCGCTGCGCTGGTCAGGCCGCGCTCTCCCCCCTCTCCCAGCAGTTTGGGAGAGGGGGGCCGGGGGGGTGAGGGCCGGGGTGAGGGCTCACGCCTTCAGCGCCTCCATCGGCTGGATGCGCAGCCCGCGCCGCGCCGGACCCCACGTCGCCAGCAGCCCCACTATCAGGATGATGGCGGCGACCGCCGGGAGCACGATGCGCGCATGGCCGCCCGTCGTCTGGCCCTGGGACGCGAAGTTCAGCGCGATTGCGAGGGCCAGCCCGATCGCCGCGCCGATCCCGAGCTGCCGCGCCGCGCGCGAGAAGATGGCGGCGAGGATGCGCCGCGGGTGCGCCCCCAACGCCGCGCGCAGTCCGATCTCGCGCCGCCGCTGCGTGACGGTGAACGACATCAGCGCGTAGATCCCCGCCGCGGACAGCAGGAGCACGCTCCCCGTCACCAGCGCCAGCCCGAGCGCGCCCATCCGCATCCCGCCCTGGAACTGGCGGATGACCGTCGCCAGCGACTGGACGTCGCGGCTCTGCAGCGTGGGATCCACCGCGATGGCGAGCTCCGTCAGCCGCGGCGCGAACTCCGTCGCCGAGCCGCGCGTGTGGATCACCAGGCTCAGCGGGTACGCGGCGCCGGGGTCGAGCGGCCGGTACACCTGCGCGAGCGGCTCGTCCGGTTCCATGGCGCGCTCCGGAATGTTGCCGACGATGCCGACGATCTCGTACCAGCGCCCCGCCTCCAGCCCGTCCGGCACCGCCATCACGCCGCCGCTGCGGTATCCTTCGGCGATGCGGACGCGCCGCCCGAGCGCCTCCCTGCCCCCCAGCACGTCGCGCACGAAGGCGCGGTTCACCACCACGGGCGTGGCCGCCGGGCTCAGGTCGCCTGCCTCGAAGATCCGCCCCGAGAGCGCGCCGAGCCCAAAGGTGCCGAAGTACCGCGTGTCCACCCGGTTGTAGTTGACCACGAACCCGCGTCCCGTCTCCGGCGCGTCCACGCCCTCCACCTCGAAGCGGACGGTGGGCTCGTCCCCCGGAAGCGACATCGCCGTCGCCGCGCCGATCACCCCCGGCTCGGAGTCCAGCCGGCGCCCCAGATCGGCCACGCGGGCTGCGTAGCGCGCTTCGAACGCCTTCCGGACGGCTTCGGCGTCCGCCACGTCCTGCCCGCGCGGCTCGCGGTCCATCACCAGAGAGGCCGTCAGGAACTCGCCGGCGGGCAACCCGGGGTCCACCATCCCGTACTTCCCGAAGTCCACCGCGTAGAAGACCGTCGCGGGGATGATGGCCACCGTGAACGCGACCTGCGCCACGATGAGCACCGACCAGGTACGCCCCAGCGCCATCCCCGTGGACCCGCCGATCGCGCGCAGTGCGGACTCCAGCCGCGTCCCCGTCGCGCGCACGGCGGGGACGATCCCCACGATGACCGCCGCCAGCCCCGCCATCGCCGCGGCGAAGAGGACGGCACGGGCCGACAGGTGGAAGTCGAGCCAGAACGGGAGCCCGCCCATCGGCGCGAGCAGGCGGTCCATGATCGCGTGAAGCTGCCGCAACACCAGCGCCGCGATCGCCAGCCCCACCACGGCCGATACCGCCGACAGCACCAGCCCCTCGGCAAAGAACTGCGTGACGATACGCCGCCGGCTCGCCCCGAGCGCGCTGCGCACCGTGATCTCCCCCGCCCGCGTGGCCGTGCGCGCGAAGACCAGCACCGACACGTTCACGGCGATCACGAGCAGGAGGAGGGTTATCACCACGCGCATCATGGGGATCTCCCACCCCTGGAAGTCGTCCATCAGGTGCGGCCCGTACACGCTCACGCGCGGACGCATGTGCCGGTGCGTGTCCGGAAACGCGGCGGCAATGCGCTTCCCGATGGTCGAGAACTCCGCCTGCGCCTCCTCGATCGACACGCCGGGCGCGAGCCGCCCGAACGCCTCGATCGCGGGACCGGTGCGCGGCGCGTAGCCGCCCGCGTTCAGCCGCAGCGGCACCCAGACTTGCTGGTTGAGGGGGAACTCGAACCCTCGCGGCATCACGCCCACCACCGTGTGCACCGCCTTCCCCAGCCGGATCTCGCGCCCCACCACGCGCGGGTCGCCGCCGAACCGCGACCGCCACGTCTCGTACCCGATGACGGCCACCGGCGGGGCGCCCTCCGCCTCGTCCGCCTCCACCAGCGGCCGCCCCAAGAGCGGCGGCACGCCCAGGATCCCGAACCCCGACGCCGACATCTCCGCCACCAGCACCGGCTCGGTGGACCCCCCGTCGACGATCAGGTTGCGCGAGATGGTGCGGAACGCGCCCAGGCTCTCGACCGTGCGCACCTCCTCCCGCCATCTGCCGAAGTCGTAGAGGAACCGCCCTTCCTGGTTGTTGATCTCCGCGTTCCACACCTCGAGCGCGACGATGCGATGGCCGCCCTCCACCGGCATCGGCGAGTTGGCGGCCCCCATGCTCGCGTCGAAGATGGCCGCGATTGCGATCGCCACCGCCATCCCCAGCCCGCCGACGAGCGTGAGGGCGGGGTGCTTCACCAGCATCCGCGCGCCCAGCCGCGCGTCCAGCGACAGCCGGTTGAAGGCGCCCAGCCAGCGCGCGTCCCGTACCTCCTCCTTGTGCTTCTCCACCCCGCCGAACTCGAGGACGGCCCGCCTGCGAGCCTCCGCGGGTGTCATCCCGGCGCGCACGTTCTTCTCCGTCTCCATCTCCAGGTGGAACGCGAGCTCCTCGTCCAGCTCCCGCTCCACGTCGTCCCTGCGCATCAGCGCGCGCACGCGCTTCCGCCAGCGTTTCGTCCAGGCCATGGCGCCTCTACGTGGTTCGGAGGATGACGTCGACCATCTCGGCGTACCGCCGCCAGCTCTCCGTCTCGTCGCCCAGGGCGCGGCGTCCGGCGGGGGTGAGCTCGTAGTACTTGGCGCGGCGGTTCTGCTCGGTGGCCTTCCACTCGCTGTCGATCCACCCCTTCTCCTCCAGCCGCTGGAGGGCGGGGTAGAGCGAGCCCTGCCCCACGTGCAGCGCATCGCGCGAGAGCTGCTCCAGCCGCTGCGCCACCGCCCACCCGTGCATCGGCTCCAGTGAGAGCGCCTTCAAGATCAGCAGGTCCAGCGTCCCGCGCAGCACATCGTTCGCCGACGGCGATGGGTTCGGTCTGGGGGTCAAAGCGCGCTCCGGGTTGCGTTGGTGTCGGTTACCGACACCAGTATGCACCCGAGTAGTGTCGGAAGTCAACAACAGCGTTCCCGCCCGTCTCCCGAGACGAGCTGATCGCGCCTCATCGCGTACGCGGTGGGCGGTAAGGTGGGCCGAAAAGTGCCCTCACCAGCACCAGGCCGCCACCCGCCGCACCAGTTTATCTCTATATCTGGACGGCACTTACCGGATCGGCTACGTTCCTGAATGGGAATACACTTCGAGTAAGAAGGAGGCGAAACCAATGAGTGATTGCAGCCCGTTTCCGGACGACGAGATCCTCCCCGAGTACAGCCTGAAAGGCGGCGTGCGCGGCAAGTACGCCGGCCGCTACGCAGAGGGCACAAACGTCTTGCTTCTCGATAGAGACATGGCCGAGATGTTTCCCGATTCGGAATCCGTCAACCAGGCGCTACGCGAATTCGCGGAGACGCGCCGCAGTACCACGATCTGACCGCACCGACCGCGGACACCATAGCCGCCGGGTTACTCCTGCTTGAGACGTCGATGTCACCTCTGCCACCCGGCGGCCAGCCGGATCTGTACCGGCTCGCCCAGAACCACCTTGAGCGTGCACGACGCGCCGCGTCGAAAGACCCGGTGGACTGGACGGACCTGACCGTATATGGCTTCTACTGCTTGGAGGTGGCCCTCAAGGCCGCGGCGGAGCACCTGGGAACCCGGTTCGCCACCAGCCATTCGCGAAAGGCTCAGATCGCGCTGGAGTTCGCCGCCAATCACAATCTGCCGGATGTATCGACGCTTCTCACTGATCTGAACGAAGCGAGAAAGGCGACCGGGTACGGCGATGTGTCGATCCCGCCTATGGACTCCGACGACCTGCTTGCGCAACTTGAAGGGTACGTGTCCGCCGTGGTTCAGCTGTTGGCCGCGGACGATGACCCCGATGATGGTGGCTTAGATGCGAGCTGATCGGCGGGATGTGCACCTGGCCACGGACGGCGAGAGTTCGCAGGCCTCGTTGCGGCGGCTCGACGACGCGATCCGCTCGTGGCCGTCTCCCGAGGCGCGTGAGTGGAGCCGCCGCATGGTCCACACCGCGTGCGCGAACCCAGACGTCCTCGCCGTGGTGGCGATCGGCTCGGCGGTCCGTGCGGTCGAGGCAGCCGACGACGTGGACTTCCTGATCGTCCGCGCATCGGAGGAGACCCCTGAGCTGGGCCCGCTGCCGCTCGACGTGGACGTACTCGCCTATCCAGCGGCTCTGGTAGACGACAAGCTCGCCGCTGGTCACGACCTTCTCGGCTGGGCAGTGCAGTTCGGGGTTCTCGTGTACGAACGTCAGCGGTTCTGGAGTTGCTTGACCGAACGCTGGATGAACCGCGTCCCGCTTCCATCCGCGGATCACGCGGCCGAGCGCGCGGCCCGTGCCCGACGGCTCACCGAGGAGCTTCGTGCGGTAGGCGATCTGGATGCGGCGGCGGAACAGAATGTCTGGTGGCTCACGCAGGATGCTCGGGCGCGCCTGATCCGCGCCGGAGTCTATCCGGCATCGCGTCCCGAGCTGGCCGAGCAGCTTCGCGGAATCGGCGCTTACCCCCAGGCGGACGAACTGGAAGCCGCCCTGGCCGACCGCCTCCGGATGTCCATGAGTTGAAAGGAGAGAACCACCATTCGGCAGTTCTCTCCTTTCCTCTTGCAGTCCCCTCTGTGGCTCTGTGTGAGGCCCCAGCAGTTTACTTCATCAGCCCCTTCGCGATCGTCTGGAGCTGCATGTTGCTGGTGCCTTCGTAGATGGAGCCGATCTTGGAGTCGCGGTAGAACTTCTCGACCGGGTACTCGCGGGTGAAGCCGTAGCCGCCGTACAGGTCCACGCA
>DASVVI010000235.1:0-2787 GCA_036386635.1 Longimicrobium sp. | reverse complement strand
GTACGCTTGCCAAGATCTCGCATCCGAACCGTAAGCCGCTCGGCCTCAAGGGTCTCGCCTTCCGGGAGCTGTTCCGCTGGCTCTCTGAATCGATGAGTTCGGTCTCGCGCTCGCAGCCCGGCGACGCGGTCCCGCTCGCGGCGCCGACTGGCTGGGCTGTCATTAACTGAACGTGGTGCCTCCGAACACCTGGCGCTGGGTGGGGGCTTCCGTCCGCGGCATATCACACGTCCGCGACGAAACTCCCTGCCAAGACGCCTCGGAAATTCGTGTGTGCGAAGGGGGGCGCGAAGGAAACGTGCTGGCCCTTGTCGTGTCTGACGGTGCCGGAAGCGCGCCCATGTCCCGGGAGGGATCGCTCCGCGCAGTGCGCTCCCTGATCCAGAGCGCGACGAACTACTTCGCCGAAGGCCATGCTGTTGCGGATGTAGACGAGGCGGAGTTACGCCGGTGGTTCGAGATCGCACGGCTGACGATCGAGGACGAAGCGCTGTACGAGGAGCGCCCTATTCGCGAGTACGCCTGCACCCTTTTGTGTGCGGTGATCGACAATCTAGCGGCTGCGTACGCGCAGCTCGGCGATGGTGCAATCGTGGCGGGCTGCGGGGACGAGATCAAGCCCATGTTTTGGCCGCAGCAGGGCGAGTTTGCGAACACCACGTACTTCATCACCCACCCGGAGCATTTCGCACGGATGGCCACCCGCGTACATGCCGAGGTCCCGGAAAGGATCGCGCTCATGAGCGACGGACTGCAAAATCTCGCTCTCCGGTCTGCTGATCAGACAGCGCATGTCGGGTTCTTTTCGCCCCTCTTCAACGGCCTGAAGGGACAATCAGAGGGTCCGGCTGACGCATTGGTAGATCCACTTCGGGAATTCCTGGATTCACCGAAAATCAACGCGCGGACTGACGACGATAAGAGCCTCCTCCTCGCGGTGCGGGATCTACCCAACGCACCAGACGGAGCAGTGGAGAAGTCACAGAATCCCACAGCCGTCGACGCGAAGGGGATTGACTCGGGGACTCCGACGACCGATGCGCATTTGGTATCGGGGTCCAAGGAGGAGGGCCTGTGAGCCGCCCGATGCTTTACGACGCGCGGGGGCGAGCCGTGTCGCTTGGGTCAAGCCTCGGACGGGGCGGCGAGGGAGAAGTGTTCACGTTGCCTTCGCTCCCCGGAAGCGCTGCGAAGGTTTATTTCAAGCCTCTCGAACCGGCGCGAGCGCAGAAGATTGCGGCGATGGCGACGCTCGACGCTAAGGACCTGCTCGGTGTCGCGGCGTGGCCGACGGCGACCTTACATGCAAAGCCGGGCGGCCAAGTGTCGGGGCTCGTGATGCCGCTCGTTGAGAAGCATCGCGAGTTGCACGTTCTGTACGGGCCCGCGCAGAGGCGACAGGAGTTCCCAGAGGCTTCGTGGGAGTTCCTTGTCCATGTGGCGTTGAACACGGCTCGAGCATTCGCGACGGTGCATCGGGCCGGACACGTGCTCGGGGATGTGAACCAGAAGAACGTCGTCGTTTCCAAGCACGGCACAGTCCGCCTGATCGATTGCGATTCGTTCCAAATCAACGCACAGGGCAAGCGTTTTCTGTGCGAAGTCGGGGTGGCACACTTCACCCCACCAGAGCTCCACGGGCATTCGTTTTCTGGAGTGATCCGGTCACAGAACCATGATCGGTTCGGACTCGCAGTCCTCATCTTTCATCTCCTTTTCATGGGGCGCCATCCATTCGTGGGCGTTTATCTGGATGGAAAGGGAGACATGCCCCTTGAGCGTGCAATCCAGGAGGGACGCTACGCCTACGGCCGCGACGCGGCGCGCTACCAGATGCGACCACCGCCGAACGCGCTGACTCCTGTGGCGTTGGTAACGCCCCTAATCGTATCCATGTTCGAGCAGGCGTTTGCGCTTCGAAGCAACGGTGAACGGCCCACATCTGAGGAGTGGATGCGCGCGCTAACGCAGTTGAGTAGGGAGATCCGGAAGTGCGCGAATCACCCCGGGCACCGGCACCTGGGCACGGCTTGCCCGTGGTGCGCGATAGAGCGCGCCGGTGGGCCTGACTTTTTCGTCACGCTCTCCGTGGTAGCGGCGCCGGGAGCCGGTGGGAGCTGGGACCTGGAGGCGTTCCTGCGCGAAGCGGCGCGGATTGCCCCGCCGCCAGCGGCCTTACCTCAGCACCTACGAACGCCTCCGCGAAAGGTCGGTCTTACCCGCGTATCCCTAGTAGATACGAAAATCCAAGCGGTGTCTCAGGCACTCTACGTCGTGTGTGCGTTCACGGCGGTCGCAGGGTTCGCGATCCAGCCGCTCCTCTTCCTAGTTGCCATCGCACTCGGGATAGCGGGCAAAGCGACGGGCGACAAGGCAAAGAATTCACCGCAGGCGATCGCGCATCGTGATGCGTACGCCCGGTCCTTGAGCTCGCACAAGGATGCGCTCTTGGCCTACGAGAGGGGGGTAGAGGAGCCCTCACGACGGTTCAGAGCGAAGGGGGAGGAGCTTCGGAAAATTGCCGCCGCATATCGGAACATCGACGCGGAAATGCAATTCGCGCTGCAGAAGTTGGAAAAGAATCAACACAAGATTCAGATGAAGCATCACCTTGAGCGTCACTACATCCGGAACGCAGCATTGAACGGCGTTGGCCCTCAACTGCGCCAGACGCTCGCGAGCTACGGAATCGAGACGGCCGCAGACCTGACGCACTCAGCGATACAGAGGGTGCCTGGTTTTGGGCCAACGCGAACGTACGTTCTGTTGAATTGGCGGACATCAATC
>DASVVI010000234.1:0-2236 GCA_036386635.1 Longimicrobium sp. | reverse complement strand
GTTCGTCTCTCTGCGTCTCCGCGTCTCCGCGTGAGCCAATCGCGATGCCGCGGCACTCGCTGTGCCTGAAGGAGGAGCGCCTACCCTGCCCCCGAACGGAGAACACGGCGGATGGAACCGGAGCTCGGCATCATCGAAGGTTTCTACGGAAAGCCCTGGACGTGGGAGGAGCGCGCCGCGACGGTGGAGTTCCTGGCACCGCACGGCTACCGCTTCTTCATGTACGCGCCCAAGGCGGACACCTTTCTGCGCCGCCGCTGGCAGGAGGAGTACCCGGAGGAAAGCGCGCGCGGCCTCGCCACCCTCGCGGACGCCTGCCGGCGGGCGGGAGTGCGCTTCGGCGTGGGGCTGAGCCCGTACGAGATCTTCAACGGCTTCGACGCCGCCGCCCACGACGCTCTCGCCCGCAAGCTCGCCCTCTTCGACGAGCTGGGCGTGCAGGACCTGGCGATCCTCTTCGACGACATGCGCGGCGACACCCCCGACCTCGCCGCGCGCCAGGTGGAGATCGTCCACTGGGCCGCTGAACGGACGCGGGCGGACCGCCTCCTCGTGTGCCCCAGCTACTACTCCGACGACCCGGTGCTCGACCGCGCCTTCGGCCGCCGCCCCGATGGGTACCTCGAGCATCTCGGCGCCGAGCTCGACCCGGCGATCGAGGTGTTCTGGACGGGCGAAGAGGTGTGCTCGCGTGAGATCACGCCCGGCCACCTGGAGCGCGTGGCGGGGCAGCTTCGCCGCAAGCCGTTCCTGTGGGACAACTATCCGGTCAACGACGGCCCACGCATGTCGCAGTACCTGCACCTGCGCGCCTTCACCGGGCGCCCCGCCAGCCTGCACGGCCACGTGGCGGCGCACGGCATCAACCCGGCGCTCCAGCCCACCCTCTCGCTGATCCCCGCGCTGACCCTTCCCGAGTGCTACCGCCTGGGCGACGCCTACGCGTACGGCGAAGCCTTTCGCACGGCCGCCATGGCCGTGCTGGGCGCATCGCTCGGCACACGCGTGTGGGAGGACGTGCTGGTGCTGCAGAACGTGGGGCTGGACCGGCTGGAGGAAAAGGAAGCGGCCCTGCGCGAGCGCTACGGCAGCGAGGAGCATCCCGGCGCCCGCGAGATCATCGCCTGGCTGGATGGCGAGTACCGCATCTCCGCCGAGGTCGTGCAGACGCAGTAGCCGGACAATCCTTGCGCGGAAGGTGCGTGTGACGCAACTGTTACACTCCGCGGTGCGTCCTCTTTCCGGGCTCGGCTAATGGCCTCTCCCACGATCCTTTACGTGGAGGATCACCCCTCCGTCCAGCAGGCCGTCCTGATGTCGCTGAAGCTGGTGGGCTTCGGCGTGCTGGGGGCGGACGATGGGGTGGAGGGGGTGGAGATGGCGCAGAAGCACCACCCGGACCTGGTGCTGATGGACCTGCACCTCCCGCGGATGGACGGCTGGGAAGCCCTCGCCACCCTCCGCGGCGACCCGCTGACCGCCGGCATCCCGGTGATCGCCTGCACCGCCGGCGACCTGGACCCGGACCGTGCCCGCGCCGCCGGCTTCGCCGACTTCCTCGCCAAGCCGTTCCAGGCCCCGCGCCTGATCGCGGCGATTCGGGCGCAATTGCCTGGCGGTGATTTGGACGCGGGCGGCGGATGAGCGCCGGGGGATAAAGCCCCCGGCTGGAACCACGCGAAGACCGCTGAAGCGGTCTCGCGCGCCCACGGGTGGTGGAGTGGTTTTGATTCCCGAGTGGAGAGCATCTTGGCCCCTGCCCTTGCACCGCCCTCATGTGCGGAGCAAAGGAAAGGGGCTTTGACGTGTGCGCCGTCTCGCCTCGATCTGCAGCTTGGCGATCTGATTGCGCGCGAGACTCAGATGCATAGTCCGCGAAGGCGTGTGGTTCCAGCGGCGAATTCATTCGCTCATGGATGCCGGGCGGCGGTGTATACGCGGGCCACGGGCAGCCACATGGGGCGGCCCCTACGGGGTTGGGTGCACAGGGGCGGGGGTCGGTGCGGCGGCGAGGGTGGGCAGACACGCAGGTCTGCCCCTACGGCTATTGGTGTGTGTCGGCGGGGCGCGGTGCGGCACGGGGCACGGGCGCGATGAATCGCGCCCCTACGGCATTTCCGCGGCGCAGGCAGATGCAGACAGCCCGCACGATCCCCCATTCCCCATTCCCCATTCCCCATTCCCCATTCCCCATTCCCCCTCTCGCTTGCCGCGCCCCTCGCCCCGGCACTATCTT
>DASVVI010000233.1:0-6826 GCA_036386635.1 Longimicrobium sp. | reverse complement strand
CACCGATCCGTAGGGTCGCGATTAATCGCGCCCACCCCGCCTTGCCTCGTTCCCTGCCCCGCAACACCGAACCCGTAGGGGCCGCCCCACGTGGCTGCCCGTGCCGGCCCCGGCTCAGTAAACCGAGTGGAAGCAAGATCGCCTCACCGACGTAGCGGTGAGGCGATTTCACGGGCGGGGTGGGATTCGAACCCACGGTAGGGGGTCGCCCTACGGCAGTTTTCAAGACTGCTCCGTTAGACCGCTCCGGCACCCGCCCAGGCGGAATCTCGAGCGACAAATCTTTCCATTTCGCGGGGGCAAGTCAACCGGGGGCGTTGATCGGGAGAGCCTCGCGGGTATATTGGGCGCCAGCCCGCAGGTGGTTACACCCGAAGCGCACCCGATGCCCCCGTCCCTTCGCGCCGCACTCGCGGCGCTTGCCGTTCTCGTGTCTGGCGCCGCGGAGGCGCAGGCTCCGGTCTTGCCCGTGGCGCAGGCGAGGGCCGCGGTGGCCGCGGCGGATACGCCCAGGGTGCCCGAAAAGCCCGTGGTGGTGCGGCCGAACGGGGAGCGGTGGGCGCAGATCACGGCGGCGGCGGCGAACGCGCGGGCGGCGCGGTTCCCCATCGGGCGCGGGCACAGCGGGCCGGCGGTGCTGAGGGTGCAGGTGCTGCTGGACCGCGCGCTCTTTTCGCCGGGGATGATCGACGGACGCTGGGGGCATAACACGCAGACGGCGATCTTCTGGATGCAGGCGCGCGAGGGGCTTCCCGCCACGGGCGCGGTGGACAGCGTGACGATGCAGCGGCTGGAGGCGCTGGCGGGGAGCCCGGACACCATCGTGCACCGGCGCGAGCTCAAGGCGGACGACGTGCGCGGGCCCTTTACGCGCATCCCTGAGAACATCTACCAGCAGGCGAAGCTGGCGTGCTCGTGCTACGAATCGCTCACCGAGAAGCTGACGGAGAGCTTCCACGTACACGCCGATCTCCTTCGCAAGCTGAACCCCGGCGTGAAGCTGGACAGCCTGCGCGCGGGCGACAACATCACCGTGCCCGCGGTGCGGCCGATGGACGTGCCCGCCGCCGAGCCGATCACGGAGCTGTGGGTGTCGGGAAGCGGGAAGTACGTGCACGCGATGAGCGCGGCGGGGCGCATCCTCCTCCACTTACCCACGACGCTCGGCAGCACCTTCGATCCATCGCCGCAGGGGGATTTCGCGGTGGCGTCGGTGCATCCGGACCCGTGGTGGCACTACCAGCCCCGCATCCTCGCCCATGTCCCCGACGACCGGCCGGACGCTAAAATCCCGCCCGGGCCGAACAACGCGGTCGGACGCGTGTGGATGGCGCTCACGGCGCCGCACTACGGCATCCACGGGACGAAGTCGCCGGAGACGATCGGGTACGCGACGTCGGCGGGGTGCGTGCGGCTCACCAACTGGGATGCCGTCTTCCTCAGCCGCCGGGTGACGCCGGGGACGCCGGTCCGCTTCCGTGACACCCGTGCTCCGGATGCGCAGCCCACGGGGAGCCCGGCGCCGCGTACGCCCGCCGCGCGCCCGGACAGTGCACCTGCCATCCGGCGCGACAGCACGATGGCGCCCGCACGGCGGGACAGCGTACCCGCACGGCCTCCACGCTGAGCGTTCGGCCCGAAACCTGCCAGCCTCTACGATTCGCCCGTCCCGTGCCGTGCCGCCGGGGCGGGCGACTCGTATCTCAACCGAAAGGATGGCGCCATGAAGCGGACGTACCTGTGGGCCCTTGCCGTCGTCGCGCTGGGCGCGTGCTCGGATGGGGACGGCGACGCCGCCGCGAAGGCGCCGGACGCACCCATCCAGAACGCGCAGGCGGACAGCGGCGTGGCGGCGGACCTTCCGCCCGTCGTGGAGCGCGAGCTGACGCCGGAGGAGCTGGAGCGTGGCCGCAACTCCAACGAGTGGACGAGCGTGGTGCAGCTCGACACCACGGGCGGCGGCATGGCGGTGACGAATCCCGAGAAGTGGGAGATGATCAGCACCGAGCAGATGAACACCGGGGCGGCCTTCCTCCCGCTGGGCGGCGATGTGGGCGGCCCCTCGGTGTACCGCGTGCAGATCCTCCTCGACCGCGCCCTCTTCTCCCCCGGGATGATGGACGGGCGCTGGGGGAAGAACACCGCCAAGGCCGTGTACTTCTTCCAGCAGCGCGAAGGGCTGCGCACCACCGGCCGCGTGGACTCCGCGACGTACGACAAGCTGGCCGTCGCCGCCGGGCGCCCCGAGCAGCTGGTGGTGGCGCGCACGCTGACCGCCGACGACGTGAAGGGCCCCTTCGTCGAGCTCCCCGACAGCATCTACGACCAGGCGAAGCTTGACTGCACCTGCTTCGAATCGCTGACGGAGAAGTTCACGGAGAACTTCCACACCTCGGCGGAGCTCCTCGCGAAGCTCAACCCGGGGGTGAACCTCGATGGTCTGCAGGCGGGGCAGACGCTGAACGTGCCGAACGTGCGCGATGCGGATGCGCGGGTCCAGGGGCAGATCGCCGAGCTCCAGGTGTCCGGCCGCGGCAGCTACGTGCACGCGGTGGATGCGAGCGGGCGCATCCTGTACCACTTTCCGTCGACACTGGGCGGCACGTACGAGCCTTCGCCGCAGGGCGAGTTCAAGGTGGTCAACGTCACCAAGAACCCGTGGTGGCACTTCCAGCCCGCGCTGCTGGCCAAGGTGCCGGACAGCCGGCCCGACGCCCGCATCCCCCCGGGCCCCAACAACCGCGTGGGCGCCGTGTGGATGTCGCTTTCCGCGCCGCACTACGGAATCCACGGCACCAACAAGCCGGAGACGATCGGCTACGCGACGTCGGCGGGGTGCATCCGGCTCACCAACTGGGACGCGCTCTTTCTGGCGGACCGGGTGAACAAGAACACCCCGGTGCGCTTCCGCGACATCGTGGGCCGCACCGGCGAGCAGGACGCCAGCGGCGCGGGCTCGCGCGTGGACTCGCTGAAGAAGGCGGAGTCCGGCGCCGGCCGCTCGACCAGCTAACAACGTCACACAGAGACGCAGAGAAGACTACAAGAAGAGGAAGAACTCCTCTGTGCCCTTGCGGTTTCCTCTGCGTCTCTGTGTGAGATGCAGTTGTGGATGGATGCGGGACCGGGGCACACGCCTTGCGCCCGCGCCTGTCCCTGAACCCGGTCCGCGGACCGGCGCAGCCGACGCCCGCAACCCCGATTCCAAACGCATGCTCCACCCCCCGCGCGGCGAATGAAGCAACCCTTCGAGCGGCTCCTCCTGGGTCACACCCTTGCGGCCCGCTACCGCGTGGACGAGGTGGTCGGCGCGGGGGGGATGTCCGTGGTGTTCCGGGGGCACGACCTCACGCTGGGGCGCCCCGTGGCGGTCAAGGTCGTGTCGATCCCCGCCGACTCGGACGGGATGCGCCAGAACCTCCGCGAGCGCTTCCGCCGCGAGGCGGCATCGGCGGCCAGTATCCCGCACCACCCCAACGTGGTGCAGGTGTACGACTACGGGACGGATCCCGCGCTGGACCTGGACTTCATCGTGATGGAGCTGCTGCGCGGCCACGACCTCAAGGACCGCCTGGCCCGCGGCGCGCCGCCGCACGGCGAGGCGATGCGGATCGTGCGCGACGCATCGCGGGGCGTGGCGGCGGGGCACCGCGCCGGCATCCTGCACCGCGACGTGAAGCCCGCCAACGTCTTCCTGGTGGGGACCGACGACGAGCTGGAGTTCGTGCGGGTGCTGGACTTCGGCATCGCCAAGCCGCTGCGCTCGCAGGGCGAGGACGCGCTCACCACCATCGGCCAGCTCCCCCACTCCCCGGCGTACGCATCGCCCGAGCAGCTCGACCCCGACCTGCCGGTGACCGCCGCGTCGGACGTGTACCAGCTCGGCCTGGTGGCGTACGAGACGCTCACCGGCGAGCGCCCGTACACGCAGACGGAGCGCGAGCACGTGCGCTCCGGCGAGGAGATCCCGCTGCGGATGACGGACCGCTGGGCCGCCGTCCCCGCCGGCGTGCGCGCCGTGATCGCGCAGTCGCTGCACACCGACCCCTCCGCCCGCTTCCCCGACGCCGCCGAGTTCGTCGAGGCCCTCGTTCAGGGCGAGGAAGAGCGAACGGTGCTGCACCCGGTCCCCGTTCCGGTTGCCGAGGAGCCGGTCGCGCCGCCCCCCGCGCCCAAGCCCGAGCCGCCCACCCCGGCGCCGGCCGTTCTGGAGCCCTCACCGCCGATCGTCGTGCTGCCCGCGCTCACGCCGCTGGCCGACGTGCCGGTTGCCAGCGCTGAACCCACCGTCACGCATCACGCGGCGCCGCCGCCCGCCCCCCCGGCGCCGGTGCACTCCGCGCCCGCGCACCCGGTGGATGCGTCACCGAAGCCGGCCCGCCGCAACCCGCTGCTCCTGGCCATCCCGCTCGTCCTGCTCACGGTGCTCGGCCTGTGGGCGTTCAACCGCGGCGGCGAAGAGGAGACGGCCGGCGTGCCCGTCGCGACCACCGACTCGTCGGCGGTGGCGGGACTGGACGAGACCTTTGCGGGCCTCCAGGGCGAGGCGGCGCAGACCGCGCCGGTCGCCGTCCCCACGCCCGCCGCTCCGGGAGCGCCGGTCACGACGCCGCAGCAGATCTCCGAGGAGGTGGAGCAGGCGGTTCGCGACCTGAACGATGCGTGGGTGCAGGGGGACATCGACCGGCACGTGGGCCACTACGCGAGCCGCGTCGACTATTACAACTCGAAGCGCCTTCCCCGCGCGGGCGTGCGCCGCGACCGCACGCGCGACATGCGGCGCTACAGCGTAGACCGCCGGATCGTCCTGCACACCGTCGGCGTCACCTTCCCCGATCCGTCACATGCGCGCGTGCTGGTGGACAAGGAGTGGACGTTTCGCAGCAAAGAAACCACCCGGCAGGGCCGCGGAACGCAGGAATACCTGCTGAAGCGCGACGAGGACGACGGGAAGTGGTACGTCACCTCCGAACAGCTCCTCAAGCGCATCGAGGAGAGCGTGCCGGCGGCGGGGGCGGGGGTGTAGGGGGGAGACATGGCTGCCCCTGGGCCGAATTTGGCTGTCCCAGGTCCCGGCGGTTGAAACCGCTGCAACAACCGCGGGAAACCTGCCTTCGCAGGTTTGTGGGGGATAGATGGGTCCACGGATAGCCGGGGGCTGAAGCCCCCGGCTGGAACGACGCGAAGGCGGCTAAAGCCGCCTCGAGGAACGTGATGTCGACCCGGAGTCCGCGCAGGCGGACTTTGTGCTTTTGTTGCAGCGAGTTTACTCGCCCGTCGTTCACCCCTTCCCCTTCTTCGGTTTCCCATTCCCCGCGCCGCGTTCACGCGCACGGGCTCGTCCCTGCCCTCGCCCGCGCTCCTGGGGTGCAGCGCGGACCGTGGGTGCGGGGGCGCGCGTGACTACCGCGGGCGCAGGCGAGCGGGCGGCGGGTGCCTCGGACGTGGAGGATCGCGCGGGCGCGGAGGAGGACCGGGTGGAGCCGGACGTGGTCGTCGATCTGTCCGTATCGCTCGGCTCATCCTCGCCGTCTGCCGATGACCCGGTGGGGGCGGCGGAGTCGAGCGCGAGGGTCAGGCGATCCGCGACGATGAAGCCGCGCTTCCGTTTTCCACCGACGCGCACGGAGTCGCCGATCGAGAGGGTGCTGATGTCCGCGGCGAGGCTGTCGCGGGTGACCACGGCCGTGACGGGGGTGACGACGACGCGCAGGTCGGGAAGCTGCTCGTTCGCCGGGCGCACCAGGAGCGCCCGGCGATCCGCGGAGGCGGCGAGGACCACCGCGTCCGCATCGACAGTTGACGGAATGGCACCCTCGTTCATCATGCGGATGCCGTTCACGGTGACCGACTGCGCGCCGGTCAGCTCCACCGTGGACGGGAACGCGCGTCCGGAGCGCGTATCGGTGCGCAGCCCGTGGAGCACCGCGCGCGAACCCGCCGGAAGATCGGCGATGTCGATCCGCCCCACCGTATCGCCGGTCTGCACCAGGCGCAACGAGATGGGGCTCGTCGCCAGCCCATCAAGCTTGAACCCGTCGTCACTCACCTCGGTGCCCACGGCCGCCTCCACCGCGAACACGCGCCCCGGCAGCGTGCCGCCCGGCGCGAAATCCCCCTGCACGGCGATACCCTCCGCATCGCCCCCGCACGCGGCGAGAATCGAGGCACTGCAGAGGGCGAAGAAGATGCGCATGATGACGGAGGTCGCGGGGTCGGAAGGTGAACTCGCTTCAACAACAGCACAAACCCCGCCTGCGCCTGCTCCGGGCCCATCATCTGACTTCACGAGACGGCTTCAGCCGTCTTCCCGTCGTTCAAGCCGGGGGATTCATCCCCCGGCGGTTTGGCGCGAACCCCGCCCCCGCAACCTGCGAAGGCAGGTTTCCCGCGGTTGTTGCAGCGGTTTCAACCGCCCCGGATCACTCCCCCCCGGTGAAGTGGCGGAAGCCGCGGTTTCGCAACGGCGTGCGGTGCCCCTCCGCGTCCACCCACCACACCCCGTCGCCGTGGCCCACGCGGCCCACGGAGCGGAGAGAGACGTCGAACCTTCGCTCGAACTCGCGGCAGAGGGGCTCCACGCTTCCCGGCGCCGCGGTGAAGCAGAGCTCGTAGTCCTCGCCCCCGCCGAGCGCCATCTCGACGGCGCGGGAGCGGGAGCGGGTGTGGAGCTGCACGGCGGGGTGGACCGGCACCAGCTCGCGCACCAGGAGGATGGCGACCCCGCTCGCCGCGGCCAGGTGCGCCGCGTCGCCCGCGAGCCCGTCGGACAGGTCGAGCATGGCGGAGGGGAGCCCGCGGTCGGCCAGCCACCGCGCCTCCTGCA
>DASVVI010000232.1:0-5185 GCA_036386635.1 Longimicrobium sp. | reverse complement strand
GGATGCATCCACGGCCACGTTCGGAAATCTGCCTGGGGTGCGGTCCAGCCCGTCCGCCACCATTCTGCCCGCGTCGTTGAGAACGGACGCGTCCTCGTCGATGTCGCCGAACAGGCACCTGCGGCCTTCGACGCAGATCGTGATGAAGTACGCACCGGGTTGCGCGTAGTCGTAGTCGCGGAGCCGCAGTGTGCGGCGATCGTCGCGGCCGGGATAGTAGGGCATGGGGGAAGATCGTGAGGGCGCGTTAGGAGCTTGCGGACCTCACGAGATACCCCGGATCGCCTCATCCGCGGTGGAGCCCTTTCCGCGCACGTTGCGTTTCGGTGGCCGGCGAGGCATCTATCTGCATCCCTCCGAGTCCCCGCTCCCTCCCCGCACACCGGCCCACCATGAAGATCGTCAACCACCGCCTGGTCAAAGACGACGGCACACCGTACCCGTTCGTCAGCTCGCCTAACGTGAGTAAGAAGGTGGACCCGCGGTACCTGGTGATCCACTACACGGCGGGGCGCAACGCGCGCGAGTCGATCAGCTTCCTGGCGACCCTGAAGGCAAAGGCGTCGGCGCACATCGTCATCGGGCGGGATGGGGCGATCACGCAGATGGTGGCCTTCGACCGCGCGGCGTGGCACGCGGGGAAGAGCAAGTGGCAGGGGCTCGTGGGGCTGAACGCCTACTCGCTGGGGATCGAGCTGGACAACGCGGGGTGGATGAAGCGCGGGGCCAACGGGAAGTGGATCTCCTGCTTCGGCGGCGCGTACCCGGACGCGGACGTGCGCGAGGCGCAGCACAAGAACGAGGAGACGCCGCGCGGGTGGCACGAGTACACGCCGAAACAGCTCGACGCCGCGCTGGAGCTATCCAGGCTCCTCGTGCGCACCTACGGCATCAAGGACGTGATCGGCCACGAAGACATCTCCCCGGGCCGCAAGCAGGACCCGGGACCGTGCTTCCCGATGGCATCCTTTCGCAAGAAGGTGATGGGCGGGGGCGATGAAGAGCCCGCCACCTTCACCACCACCGAGGAGCTCAACTTGCGCGGCGGCCCCGGGTCGCAGCATCCGCTGGTGGAGGCGCTCCCGATGGGGACGCGCGTGGAAGTCGTCGAAGAAAACGGGAGCTGGCGCCGCGTCGTCGTGCAGGACAGCGTCCACGGCCGCAACGAGCTGCGCGGCTGGGTGCACGGCCGCTACCTGGCACCGTTCGAAAAGCCGCGGGACGTCCTGATCACCAGCCAGGAGTTGAACCTGCGCGAGGGCCCCGGCGCGCAGCAGACGCTCGTCGCCACGCTGCCAGCCGGCACGCGCGTAGAGGTGCGGGAGGAGAGCGACGCCTGGCGCCGGGTGGACGTGCTGGACAGCATCGGGGGCCGCGACGGCCTGCGCGGCTGGGTGCACGGGCGTTACCTGACGCGCCCCGACGCCGGGTAGGGGCGCACCTGCGTGTGCGCCCTCCTCCTCCGCGCGCAGATGCCAAGAGTGGCACAAACGTCCCGGTGCGTCAGCCGCGGGGGAGGAGAGGGTGGGCAGACACGCAGGTCTGCCCCTACCGGGCCGGTGCCAAGATTGAGAATCGCAGGGCGTCGCGCGCACCAGATCAGCGCGGCGGCGCCTGCGACACGGTGCGGGCGCCCAGGACGCGGCCGGCGCGGTCGGTGACGTACTCGATCAGCTGGCCGCCGGGGGCCTGCACCCGCCGTATGATCTGCCCCGCCGTGCCCGCGGTCCGCTGGAGCACCGGGAGGCGCGCCAGGGTGCCGAGCGTCTGCTGGCTCACCACGCGCCCGCCCGCATCCAGCGTGCGAGAGACCAGCTCGCCGCCCGTTCCCAGCGTGGTCTGCACCGTCTGTCCCAGGTTGTTGACGGTCTGCGTCAGCACGCCGCCCGGCTGCGTCAGGTTCCCCAGCGTCTGTCCCACGGCGCCGACCGTCTGCCCCACCACGCCGCCCGGCTGCAGGGCCGTGTTCGCCACTCCCCCCACGGTGCGCACCGTGCTGTCCACCGCCCCCAGGAGCGAGGTCACCAGCTCGGGATTGCGGTCCAGCGTCTGCACGACGCGGTTGACGATGCGCGCCACGTTGTCCAGGTCCACGTACAGGAACGCCTGCGCGCCCACCCCCGCCAGCGTCAGCCCCACGCTGTCGATGTGCACCGTCACGCCCGCGTCCAGCGAAACCAGGTTGGCCACCCGCGCCCGCGCCGCCAGACGCGCGTCCAGCGTGTCCACCCGCAGCACGAGCGAGTCTAGGGCGAGGCGCGGCACCTCCAGCACCACGTCGTAGTTGGGAGTTCCGCGGATCGAGTCGATGGGGGCGCGCCGGGCGGTTCCGCTCTGCGCGGACGCCGGCTGCGCGAGCAGGGCGGCCGCGGCCAGGGTCAGGATGATGGTCGGTCTGCCTCGCGTCACGGTCGCCTCTCCCTCTCCCGTTTCGATCGTCGCCCCGGCCCGCGGCGCACTCGCCCGCGCGGTGCGGGCACGGCCACGGCACGGGGTCAAGATCCATGCCCCTCCGGCCGGGATCTTGCGAACCGGCGGCGGCACACGGCGGGTGGGAGACCGGCAACCGGAGGGGGTACGATGCGAGTAGGCGGGATGGGTGTGCTGCTGGCGGCCACGCTTGCGGGCATGGTGGCGGACGAGGCGTGGGCGCAGGGCGGGCGGACCCCCGCCGCATCCTGCCTGCGACAGCCGGGAGCTCCGTCCGCGGCGACGGCGAACCATGCCCCCGGACCCAACGAGCAGGCGTTCGACGTGGTGCTCAACGTCCCCAACCTGTGCGTGGACCGGCTGCAGCTGGGCGTTCGCAACCTGGACGTGCACGTGGCGCTGGACGCGCGCGTCGCCAACCTGGTGGAGATCAGCGCCGGCGCGGACGTCAGCATCTCGCGCGTGCAGCTGGGGCTGTACGGCGTGCAGGCGCAGGCGCTGCTGCTGGTGGACCTGGACGACGTGCACCAGGTGGTCGACCGCACGCTCACCTTCGTGGACAACAACCCGCAGATCGTGCGCAGCCTTTCCGGCACGGTCAACAACGCTGTCGGTACGGTGGGTGGCGTGGCGAACACGGCGCTGCGGCCCGGCGGCGTCGTCAGCCAGACGGTGGGCGTGGCGGGGCAGGTGCTGGGGAACGCGACCGCCCCCGGCGGGCTCCTCGGCCAGACAGTGAACAACCTGGGGCAGACGGTTCAGCGCCTCGTCACACCGGCCGGGCAGATCGTGGAGCAGACGCTGGGCACGGTGGGGCAGGTGGCCGGCACGCGCACGCTGGGCTCTGTTCTGGACCTTCCCGTGGTGAGCGAGACGGCCGGAGCCGGCGGCACCGTGGTGCGCCGGGTTCGCGATCAGACGGGGGGGCTCATCGAAGTGACGCTGGACCGGGCCGGGAAGGTGACCGCCGCCCGCGCGCTGGGAATGGCCGCGCCGCGCTAGTCTCCGGGCGGCCGCGCCGCGGGGGGAGCCGGTGCGGGAGGTGCCGCGCCGGCACAGAGAGTGTCAGGGGGCGGCGCCTGGCCGGCGGGAGTGGAGAGCGCGGCCGTGAGCCTGCACGCGAGCACGGGATCGGCCGTGATCAGCACCCGCACCCCCGCGTCGCGGTAGGTGACGCCGGGCTGCACGCGGTCCGGCAGGTTCTGCCGCTGCACGCGCACCCCGCTCCCGGGTGCGCAGGAGCGTACCGCCGCGCGCGCCTGCGCCGGCGCATCCAGCCGCAGCGACTCCGCGCGCACGCTCGCCTCCAGCCGGATGACGGCGCGCGCGCTGTCCCCGCGGGCGCAGGCAGCGGAGTCCGCGGGGTTGCTCTGCGCGCTCGACTCACCCGCGAACGGCACCATCAACAGCAGTACGGCCAACCACTTCATACGATCTCCTCCGGTTCGGGCCGAATCGCCGCGCCCCCTCCGCGCACGTTGCGTTCCGCCGGATGTTACCAGAGCGCGGCCGCCAGCGCCGCGACGGCAGCGGCGAGAGCGCTGCCGGAGACCCAGAACAGGGTGCGCAGCCGTCCACCGAGGACGACCCCCGTCTGGCGGAGCGACTCCTCGGTGGATTCGCGCTGGGCGGCCAGGGCGGCGTGCACCTCGTCCAGCCGGCGGCGCGTTTCGGCCTGCGACGCTTCCACGCGGCGCAGCGACTCGCTCACGGGCACCACGGCGTCCTCCACCTCCACCAGGCGCACGGCCAGCGCGTCCACTTCGTCGCGCACGCTGTCGGATGCGGTGAGGGCGCTGCCGGCCATCGCGGCCATGGCCGGGTCGGAGAAGAGCGACTGCTCCATCACGCGCTTGGCCGCGACCACCTCCTGCATCGCCTCCGCGAAGTGGCGCTGGGCGATCTTCTTCTCCGTGTCCGGGCCCGGCTCGCCGATGGCCATCTGCGCGCCCTTGAGGACGGCGTTCTTGATGTCGCCGCCGCTGGCGGGGTACAGGTTGGCGAGCGCCTGGAAGTTTACGTCGTCGGCCAGCGGCGTCTTGCGGGCGTGGATCTGCGCGCGCCAGATCCGCTCGCGCTCCTCCGCGCCCGGCATCTCGAAGAGGATGTGCGTGCGGATGCGCCGCTCGAACGCCGGGTCGAAGTTGGCCGCGAGGTTGGTGGCAAAGATCACCACGCCGGGAAACTCCTCCAACTCGCGCAGCAGGACGTTGACGACGGCGTTGGCCTCGCGCTGGTACCCCTGGTCCACCGAGGTGAAACGCCTTCCCGCGATGGCATCGGCCTCGTCGAAGAAGAGCACCGCGTCCTGCTCGCGCGCGGACAGGAACACCGCGGCGACGTTTTTGGCCGTGGCGCCCGCCCACTGGCTCTCCAGCTCGGCGTAGCGCACCACGAGGAGGCGCTTCCCCAGCGCATGCGCCACCGCCTCGGCGCAGATCGTCTTTCCCGTCCCCGGCGGCCCCGCGAAGTTGAAGGCCAGCGCCAGCCCCGTCGCGTGCCGCTCCCCCAGCCCCCAATCGCCAAAGATCACGTCGTGCTTCTGGATCTGCACGAGCGCGTTGTCCAGCGCGCGCCGGGTGGCCGGCGGCAGCACCACGTCCGCGAACGTGCGGCGCGGCACCAGCGCCTCCACCAGCTCGTCGGGCCGGCCGCCGGGGAAGAAGAGATCGCGGAAGGGGTTGGCCATGGATATAAGTGCGTGAGTGCGTTAGTGCGTGAGTGCGTTCACTGCCTCTGTGCACGCAACGGACCC
>DASVVI010000231.1:0-5182 GCA_036386635.1 Longimicrobium sp. | reverse complement strand
CGACACGCGGTCCAGCGGGATGTCCGCCAGCAGCTTGCGCATGTCGGCCAGCGAGTCGATCGCCACGCCCACGCGGCCCACCTCGCCGGCGGCCATCGAGTGGTCGGAGTCGTACCCCATCTGCGTGGGGAGGTCGAAGGCGGTGGAGAGCCCCGTCTGCCCCGCGGCCAGCAGGAGCTTGAAGCGCTCGTTGGTCTCCTCCGCCGTCCCGAAGCCGGCGTACTGGCGCATCGTCCAGAAGCGCCCGCGGTACATGGTCGGCTGGATGCCGCGGGTGAAGGGGAACTCGCCCGGATAGCCGAGGTCGCGGCCGTAGTCGAGCCCAGCGGTGTCCTCGGGAGTGTAGAGGCGGTCCACCTCCACGCCGCTGGTGGACTCGAAGCGTTCGCGGCGCTCGGCGTGCTTCGCGAGCACGGGGGTGACGGCGCGCTCCGTCCACGACGCCTTGCCGCCGTCCGGAGTCCCGGAGTCCTCGCCCAGGTTGGTGACCGCCAGTGTATCGCTCATCTCGGGAAGCCGCGTAGGTCTGGATCGCCGCGGGCACCGCGCCCGCCTCTGGATCTGCACGGGCAAAGATAACGCCCACAGGCGGATATGCTACCCGTGGGCGTTGTCGCCGCTACAGGCCTTCCAGGAGGCCGAAGAGGAACTCCAGGATGCTGCCGATCACCTCGAACACGGCTCCGGCCGCATCGCCGCCTGCCTCGATCAGCGAGACGGCGCCGTCGAAGACGCCTCCCGCGGCATCGGGAATCGCGGCGAACGCGTTGCCCAGCTCCACTCCACCCCCGACGTCCGCGCCGCCGAGGTCGATGTAGGGGATGTCCCACACGCCCACGCCGTTCGCGTGCTGAGTCGCGGCCGGGAGCTGCGAACTCCAGATGGCGCGGAGCTGGTCGTTGTCGAACCAGGCGCCGCAGCAGCTCCGGCAGACGTCCAGGCGCAGGCCAGTGCTGGTCTCGCGCTCCATCGGCCGGTCGCACACGGGGCAGTCGATTACGTTCTTGTGACCGCACCCGTCGCACGCGGCGGCGGCGCGCTGGATGCGGGCCTCGCATCCGCGGCACGCCATGCGCTGGTGACCGCGCAGGAGCGGAACACTGGCTCTCAGCTTCCTCGGGGTGCCCAGGCGCCGCAGCTCGTCCGCCTCGCCGTGGTCGAACCACACGCCGCCGCAGCGCACGCAGTGGTCGATCTCGAGCGGGGAGTCGTCGGCGATGCGCTTGGTGGCCAGGCGCACGCCGAGGCAGACCGGGCACTCCAGGCGGAGGGGACGCTCAGGCATCGAGGACGTCCCTGGCGGACTCCTTTCCGCCCAGGTAGCGAACGTCGTAGAAGCTGTAGACGAGCACGCCGTCGCCGGTGATCTGGACCTCCGCCTGGTTGCGCAGCGCCATTGCGTCCAGCCACTCCTTGGCCTCCTCCGGCGAGGTGCCGAGCTCGATGGCGACCTCCACGGCCGCCAGCCTGCCGCCGTGCTCCCGCGCGAGCCGCAGGATCTCCGCTTCGGTGCCCTGCCGCCGAAGCTGCTCCTTGCGCGTGCTGAGACGCGCGCGTTCCGCGTAGTGCCCGCGCGCCAGCAGGACTGCACCCGCCGCGGGAAGCCCCACCGTCAGCAGCAGCGCGCCGAGTGTCGCGGGCGCCGAGAGTGCGGCGCTCGAGTTGAGGAACCCGAAGAACATGATGATCGCCAGCACTCCGAGAGCGATCGCCGCGCCGATTCTGGACATCGTGGGATGAGGGTGGCAGTGAGTGGAACGTCGCACGAGGAGACTACGAGTGGGGCGAACGCCGGTTCCAACGGCCTAAGTAAACGCCGTCGCTGGGAATGGATTCTGCCGCCGGTCCGGGCCACACATCCTACTTCAAGGGAGGAGAATGGCGGAGTATCCCGCGCCGCAGGACGTGCTCGACCAGGTCGTGGAGCGGCTCCGCAGGGAGGAGCCGGCGCTGCAGGCCGTGCTGCTCGGCGGAAGCTTCGCGCGTGGCGAGGGCGACGAATACAGCGACATCGACCTGACGGGGCAGACCGACGGCGAGCCGCGGGTTGAATATCGCACGTGGTTCTATCCCACGTCAGCGGGCCGAATGGTCCACGTGTCGATCGAGATGGAACCGCTCGCGCCGCCGGTGCCCCAGGAGCCGGCTTCGTGGTCGCTCGGCTTCCCCGTTCTGGAGCCGCAGAGGTACGTCTGGAGCACGCCGGCCGCGGTCCAGGTGCTGGGGGCGGATCCGAGCCTGCACTTTCCGGGAGGTCCGCCCGAGTTTGGCGACTTCGTCGAGCTCCACATGAAGATCAGGCGCGCGGTCGAGCGGCAGGACCATCGCCAACTTCGATGGGCCGCCCGGCTCCTCGCGGAGTACGCGCCACCGCTCCTTCGGTCCTTCAACGAAGAGGTCGTGGTGCGGACGCCGCTCGAAGCGTTTGCGGCCGCGCTGAGCCTCGCGAACACGCCGGAACACTACCGGGACGACTTTGAGACGTGTGCCGGGTTCACACCCGCGACGGATGCGGAGATCGCCGCCTCCGCCGCTCGGCTGGCGCGGGAGATGGTCGCGTACTTACGCGAACGCGCTCCTGAAACCGCCCCCGAGCCGTACAGCCTCGACGAAGCCCTCCGCAGCGGCGCGCTCGAACGCTACATGGGCTTCTGAGCTACGACCAGCCGTTCCCTTCCTCGAAGAAGCTCCTTAGCCGCTCGGCGTCCGCCGCATCGAGAGCATCCCGGAGCGCCGCCAGCCGCTCCTGCATCGCCCCGACCGCCGCTGACAGGTGCCGCGCGTTGTCCGCCGCGATCGCCGCCCATATCTCCGGCGAGCTCCCCGCCAGCCGCGTCATGTCGCGCGCGCCCTGGCCGAGATCGGTGCGGGCCAGCCCCTCCTGTGCCAGCAGCGATGCGAGCGCGGTGGCGAGCGCCTGCGGAAGATGGCTGATGGCGGCCATGCGCCGGTCGTGCTCCGCCGCGTCCATCACCTCCGTGCGCGCACCGAGCGCGGTCCAGAGCGCACGTGCCCGTTCGAGCGCGTCGGGCGTCGTGCGTGAGGTTGGCGTGAGGAAGACGCGTGCATCACGGAACAGCCCTATCCGCGACGCGTTCCACCCCGAGCGGTGGTCCCCCGCGAGCGGATGGGAGCCCACGAACCGCCCGCCCAACCCGGCGTCTTCGGCGGCGCGCACGATAGATTCCTTGGTGCTCCCCACATCCGTGATGAGCGCGCGGGCGTGGACGCGGAGCTTTCGCAGCACATCCGGCGCGGCCGTGACGGGCACGGCAAGCACGACGATATCGACGGTTTCGGTGCCCTCCAACCCAGCCCCCAGCGCCTCGTGGATGCCTCCATCGCGCAGCGCATCGCGCACGGTAGCGGGATCGCGGTCGTAGCCGAGCACGCGCACCCCGCGCTCCACGAGATCGCGAGCGACCGACCCGCCGATGAGCCCAAGGCCGATCACCGCGGCCGAGCGCACGCCGGTCATCCCTGCTCCAGCTGCGCACGGCGCGACATGCCGATCAGGTGCCAGAAGAGGTAGCGCGTATCCTCGTCGGGAAGTCCGGCCTCGCGCGCCAGCTCGCCGGCGCGGCGGACGACGAACGCCTCGCGGCGTGGATCGAGGGTGGGGAGGCCGAGCACCTTCTTGGCCGCCCCGATGCGCCCCGCCAGTGCCACCCGTTCCGCGATCCGCGCCACGATGGCGCGGTCCACACGCTCGATCTCGGTGCGCAGCCGGTCGAGCTCGGCCGCGGCCTGATCCTGGGTCATACGCCCACCTCCATGGGCAGGGGCAGCTCCCGCCCGGCCGCCTCCGCGAAGCGCTGCAGGTCGGTCATCAGCCGCGCGAACGCCGTGTGCGTCAGCGACTGGTCGCCGTCCGAGAGCGCCGTCTCGGGCGAGGGGTGCACCTCCACGATCAGCCCGTCCGCGCCCGCGGCAATCGCGGCGAAGGCGAGCGGAGCCACCAGGTCCGCGCGGCCGCCCGCGTGGCTCGGGTCCACCAGCACGGGCAGGTGCGTCTCGCGCTTGAGCACGGGGATGGCGGCGACGTCCAGCGTGTTGCGGGTGGAGGGCTCGAAAGTGCGGATGCCGCGCTCGCACAGGATGACGTCGCGGTTCCCCTGCGCCATCACGTACTCCGCCGCCATCAGCAGCTCCTCCACCGTCGCCGAGAGGCCGCGCTTGAGGAGCACGGGGCGCTGCACGCGGCCGACCTCGGAGAGGAGCGCGAAGTTCTGCATGTTGCGGGCGCCGATCTGCAGCACGTCCGCGTGCTCGGCCACCAGCTCCACCTGGCGCGTGTCCATCACCTCGGTGACCACGGGGAGTCCCGTCTCGGCGCGCACTTCCACGAGCATGCGCAGCGCCGCCTCGCCGAGCCCCTGGAAAGCGTACGGGGAGCTGCGCGGCTTGAACGCGCCCCCGCGCAGCATCGTCGCCCCCGCATCGCGGACGGCGCGCGCGGTGGCGTGCAGCATCTCGCGCCCCTCCACCGAGCACGGCCCCGCGATCACCGCCAGCCTGCGCCCGCCCACCGCCGCGTCCGCGTGCTCGCCGATGCGCACCACCGTCGGGGCCGCCGCGAACTCGCTGGACACCAGCTTGTACTTCTTGAGCACCGGCGTCACCGACTCCACCCCCGCCATGCTCAGCAGCGCGGCCCCCTGCAGCAGCGACTCGTCGCCGATGCACCCGATGATGGTCCTCTGCTCGCCGCGCGACACGTGCGTGCGCAGCCCCAGCTCCTCGATTCGCTCGCGAATGTGGTCCAGCTCGGCGTCCGTGACGTTGGGGCGGGTGACGATGATCATCGTATCCTCTGCGGGCGAAAGGGATGTCGGCCAAACAAAAAAGGCCCCCGATCTCTCGGGAGCCTCTCAGCGCTTCAGTCGGGTCTGGCTGGGTTTCAGCCGCGCACGACGAGAGCCGGTCTCCCGAGTAGGAGGCCGGCGTAATAGTACGAGCGGGCGGCGGCGAAGTGCGTCATGGGGTGGAATATGATGCGGGGTTCCAAGGGGCACAAGAGGCCCTCACCCCCGCTCGTTCCTCGCTGCCCCCTCTCCCGATAACAGGAGAGGGCTGCGCCCTCGCCGTTATCAAGAGAGGGGGCGTGGGTCGCGCAAATGCCCGTAGGGGCGCGATTTATCGCGCCCGTGCCCGCCTCGGCACCGCCCCCAGCCCCATTACC
>DASVVI010000230.1:0-13789 GCA_036386635.1 Longimicrobium sp. | reverse complement strand
GCATCAGGGTGGAGATGGGCTTCATGGCGGCGCGCGCCACCAGCGGGGCGCCGGTCGTGATCCCCCCCTCCAGCCCGCCCGCGCCGTTGGAGGAGCGCCCGTAGCCACCCGCGCGCCGCGCCGCCTCGTCGCGCACGATGGGGTCGTGCACGCGGGAGCCGGGGCGCATCGCCCCCTCGAAGCCCAGCCCGATCTCGACCCCCTTGATCGCCTGGATCGACATCAGCGCGCCGGCGATGCGGCCGTCCAGCCGCGCATCCCACGACACGTGCGACCCCAGGCCGGCGGGGAGCCCGCGCGCCACCACCTCTACCACGCCCCCCAGCGTGTCGCCCTCGCGCTTGGCGGCGTCGATGGCGTCGATCATCCGCCCCTCCGCCTCTGCGTCCAGGCAGCGCACCGGCGACGGATCGGAGGCGGCGTTGAGGTCGTCCGGGAGCTCGGCGGGCACGGCGGCGACGACCCCGCCCAGCGCCACCACGTGGCTCCCCAGCGTGATCCCCAGCTCCACCAGGAAGCGCTTCGCCACGGCGCCGCACGCCACGCGCGCCGCCGTCTCGCGGGCGCTGGCGCGCTCCAGGATGTCGCGCGCGTCGGTGCGGTCGTACTTGAGCGCGCCCACCAGGTCCGCGTGGCCGGGGCGCGGGAAGAAGACGCGGCGCATCGCCTCGTCGTCACCCTCCACCGGCTCCGGCGACATCGCCTCCGTCCAGTTGGCCCAGTCGCGGTTTCGCACCAGGAGCGCGATGGGTGAGCCCAGCGTCTCGCCGTGCCGCACGCCGCTCAGGATCTCCGCGCGGTCGCTCTCGATGCGCATCCTCCCGCCCCGCCCGTACCCGCCCTGGCGGCGGCGCAGCTCGCGGTCCAGGTCGTCGGCGCGAATGGGGAGGCCGGCCGGGAGCCCTTCGACCACGGCGGCCAGCGCGGGGCCGTGCGACTCTCCGGCGGTCGTGAAGCGGAAGGCGGACATGGCGTAAATTAAACACCGGGGGTCTGGCATGCGCCAGACCCCCGGTCCTGCCTCACCTCAACCCGCCACGTGCTTCAGCGGCGCAGGTCCGCCGGTGTGAGCCCGATGCGCAGGATCCCCGAGGGGGTCAGCGCGAACAGGCGCACGGAGTACAGCGCCGCCTCCGGATCGCCCGCGAGCACCGGGATGGCGATCACCGTCCCCGTCACCCGGTCGCGCACGGGCAGGCGCCGGATCGTCTCGAAGCTGTACGTGTCGATCACGTCGATGTACGGCCCGCTCGCGTCCGCGCCCGAGGTGAAGCCCACCCGCCGACCGTCGTTGGCCGGGTAGCCGGAGTTGAGCGGGTGCATGGCGCTGCCGCCCGTGGGCGAACCGCTCCGCGTGACCCCCGCCAGGCGCAGGCTGCTGTCGAAGAAGTACACCTGGCTGCCGCGCGCCACGCCCAGCGAGCCGTCCGAGTTCAGCCCGAGGCCGATCACCCGGTCCGCGGCGTTCTGGATCAGGTCGCTCGACTCGCGGCTGGAGCCCACCAGGTTGCCGCCCTGGAGCTGGAAGTAGAGGATGCGCCCGAACTCCCTCACCCCTTCGCCGAAGGCGATGGCGTTGCGCTGCGTGCTGGTCGCCACGAACGTCGTGTCGCTCAGCCCGATGGTGCCGGCGTCCACCCCCAGGTCCAGGCGGGTGTCCGTGTTGCCCGCGTTGCGCATGCTGGTGAGCGCGGCGCTCACCGCCGTCGCCAGGCCGTTCACGCACGACGGGTCGCTCTGCTCCGGGCGCAGGCGGCGCGGGCACACCGTGATGGTGCTCCCCGGCGACAGCCCCGCGTCCAGCGCGTTCACCACGATCCCCTTGCCGACGGTGCGCGTGGCGTAGTTGGTGAAGATCTCCGTGCCGCGGTTGAACTCGTACGACGTGTCCTTGCGGCGGTCGTACACGCGGATCGTCCCTTCGACGCCGGCGGCGGTCGGGCGGGTGGAGTACAGGATCTGCCCGCTGGAGAGCTGCCCCAGGAACTGCGGCCGGTCGCTGTAGCGCGCCACCTCTACCCGGCTCACCGAGTCCGTCTTCACGTCGTACGACACGTCGTACAGCTCCACGTCCGCCGTGCGGATGCGCCTCACTTCCTGCGGCGTTCCCGTCGCGGGGAGCGCCACCACGGAGATGTTGGTGCCGCCGCTGTTGGCCACCAGCAGCGAGTCGCCCGTGGCGCCCACCGCCAGCCCCCACGGCCGCGAGCCCACGCTCACCGGCGTGCCGAACGCCAGGCCGGTGATCGGGAGGACCTCCACGCGGTTGGAGTTCATGTTGGACGCGAACACCCGCCGCCCGTCCGACGCGATGTCGGCGATGGTGTCGCCCGGGGACGGGAAGGCCACCGTCGTGCCGCGCGTGATTAGGATCGTCAGCAGCCTGCCGGACACCCCGGCGGCCACGTGCGCTCCGCCCGCCAGCGCGCACGGAAGGCGCTGCGGCGTCCCCGGCGAGGTGGCCGCGCCGCAATTGCCGGCCGCGTCCACCGCCCACGCCGTCACCTCCACGGAGAGCGTCACCGAGTCCGCGGGCGAGAGGCCGAGCTGGCCCAGCGAGATCCTCGCCGTGTCCTGCGCGCCGCGCCGGCGGTCGGTGAGGTAGCGGTCCACCGCCGCGCCGGTAGCCGGGTCGCGGTAGCGCACCCGCAGCGTGGCGCCCACCGAGTCCACCGCGGTCTCGTCGGTCGCCAGCACCCACACCTTCACCGTGTCGCCGCCCTGCCTGCGCGCAACCGAGTCCGCGCTGAACGTCACCTGCGGCGCCGTGCGGTCCGCCACCGGCGCGGTGATTCTCACCGCCACCGGGCGCGAGGTCGCCTGGATGTTGCTCCCCGAGGTTGCCACCGCCTCGATGGTCAGCGGCCCCGTCACCGAGGGGACGGCGACGCTCACCGTCGTGTCCACCTTTGCGCGCGGCGTGGCGATGGGGATGACGATCTCGCGCGCAAAGGCGCCCGTCATCCTCACCACCACCGTGCGGACCAGGTCGTTGACGTCTTCCGCCGACACCCGGACGGGGAGCTGCCCCCCGGCGGGGAAGCTGTCGTTCTGCACGGGAGCCACGATCTGCACGCGCGGCCCGCCGATGTTGATGTAGGCCGTGTCCGCCCGCGAGTTGCCGGCGCTGTCCTTGGCGGTCGCCACCACCATCACCCGCCGCTCGGAGGTGCTGTCCGCCGTGGCGATCAGGTAGCGCATGATCGTGGTGTCCCTGCGCGTGGTCTGCGACAGGTTCACGCTCTTGACGCCGAAGCGCGGGTACACGCTGTCCGTGCCCAGCGAGCGGTCGCCGCGCACCGAGAAGCCGGCGAGCGACAGAGAGCCCAGCCGCTGGTTGTCCGCCACCTTCACCTGCACGAAGACGGAGTCGGCGATGGCGACCACCGCGCTGTCGCGGGGGAACTCGATGGTGAGCGTCGGCCTGGTGGTGTCGGCGGCAGCGGCACCACCGCCCCCGGTTCCGTTCCCGTTGCCGGAGCCCACCGGGTCCTTGAAGCCGTTGCCGCCGTCGCAGGCGGCGAGCACCACCGCGGCGGCAAGGAGAGAGGCCAGCCCCCGGAGGGGCCGGCGCGTAGTGCGTGTCACGGAAGTTCTCCGGTAGGGGTCCCGCGGGGGATGATCACGAACCGCTCTCGTCGGCGATGTGCGGCGTGACCATGATCAGCAGGTCGCGCTTGACCTCGCGGTCGCTGCTGCGGCGGAAGAGGACGCCCAGGAAGGGGATGTCCATGAGGAAGGGGATGCCGACGCGGTTGCGCGTCACCTCGGTCACGGTAAGGCCGGCGATGACCGCCGTCTCGCCGTCGCGCACCATCACGCGCGTCTGGCCCTGCT
This sequence comes from Longimicrobium sp., assembly GCA_036386635.1. Classification (GTDB taxonomy): domain Bacteria; phylum Gemmatimonadota; class Gemmatimonadetes; order Longimicrobiales; family Longimicrobiaceae; genus Longimicrobium. Next base: position 9,952 of record DASVVI010000230.1, on the reverse strand, counting down.
GCTGCAGGAACTGCACGCCGATCTCGGTGGCCGCGGCCGCCGCGCTGGAGCGCTCCGCGTGCAGCGTCAGCAGCACGCGCCGGTCCGAGGTCACCTGCGGCGTTACGATCAGCCGGATGCCGGTCTCCACCAGCTGCGCCGTGGCGCGCGCCGTGGTGGCACCGCCGGCACCGCCTCCGCCGCCGCCCGCGCCGCCCACGTCCACCACGCGAATGGGGGTGCGCTCACCCACCCAGATGGATGCTTCGTGGTTGCTGGAGACGGTCACCGTGGGCGCCGCCTGCACGTCCGAGAGCTCGGCCGACTGCAGCGCCTCCAGGAAGGAGACCAGAGTGTAGCGCCCCAGCACCAGCGAAGTGAGCACCTGCAGCGCGGGCGAGGTCACGCGCTGGTTGGCGTTCCCCAGCGCCGCGATGGAGCTGCCGCCCAGCGACACCAGGTTGGCGTTGGTGAGCTGCCCCGGGTTCTGCGGGTCCGGCACGGAGGTGAGCTGGTTCAGCGAGTTGCCGCGCGAGTCCTTGAGGTCGTACGTGACGCCCAGCTCTTCCGCGTCCGTGCGGTTGACGAAGACGATCTTGGCGCGAATCGCCACCTGCGGCGTGCGCACGTCCAGCTGCTCCACCAGCCGGACGAAGTCGTTGATGATCGACGAGATGTCGGTGGCGATCAGCGTGTTGGTGGTGGGGTTGACGGACACCGTGCCGCGCTCGCTGGTCAGCGGCTCCAGCGTGGACCGCATCTCCTCCACCGGCACGTAGTTGATGCGGAACGTGCGCGTCACCAGCGGCTCGTTGCGCTCGCGGTTGGCGAGGTTCTCGATCTTGTCGACGCGGATGATCCCCGTCCCCTGCTCTTCGGCCGCCAGCCCGTACGCCTGCAGGAGGGCGCGGAGCGCCTCGTCCCAGGGCTGGTTGTCGAAGGCGACGTAGTCCACCGCGATCCCGCCCACCTCGGCGCCTGGCACGATGGAGCGGCCGGTGAGCTCGGCGAAGGAGGCCAGCACCTCGCGCATGTCCGTGTTCTCGAACGTCACCGAGATGGGACGCGCGCGCTGCTGGGGACGCTGCTGGGGGCGCGGCTGCTGCCGGGGCTCCTGCTGCTGCCGCGGGATCGCCGATTCCGCCGCCGCCACGCGCGGCGCCGCCGCCGCGGAGCCGCCGCTGCGCCACGCCTGGAACTCGGGCGCGCCGGCGGCGAGCGCGATGCGCACGCCCTCGGGCACCTGCTCCACCGTGTACTGGGCGTCGCGCACCAGGTCGATCACCACGCGCACCACGTCGGGCGCGTGCTGGCTGGTGCGCACGGCCGACACGCCGCCGCGGTGGATGCCGTCATAGCGGCTGGCCGGCAGATCGCTGCGCGCGCCGCGGATGTCCACCACCACGCGGGGCGGCCCGGAAAGGCGGAAGTGCTCAAAGGTGACCTCGCCCCCCGTGATCTCCACGGTGAGCTCGGTGCGCCCGCCGCGCCCTTCCAGGCGCAGCGCCGAGATGCTGCCGTCCGCGCCGCGCGGCGCGGAGGGGCTGCTTCCCGCCGGGTCCGCCGCGGCCGCGCGCGGCGCCGCGGAGGCGAGCAGCGCCGGGATGTGCGCGGCGGCTAAGTGACGTATCATGGCGAAAGTCCTTGGTGGGGGAGCTTGGCGGAGATTCAGGGAGTCTGCGAGCTGGATGGACGCGCCAGCGTGGCGCCGTTGCCACGGGGCTGCTGCTGCGTGCGGGGCGTCTGCTGCTGAGGCGCGGCCGGCTGCGGCTGCGTGCCGGGCTGCTCGGGCGTCCTGCGCTGCCCGCCGCGGCGCAGCGGGCCCGAAGGCGCGGCCGGCTGGGCGGGGGCGGGGGCCTGGATGATCACCGGCTGCGTCGTCGTGCCGGGAGCCGCGGCGGCACCCGCGCCGGGGCCGGGCGCCATCGTGCGCGCCGTGCGCTGGAAGGTCAGGCTCTGCACGCGCGCCACGCCGAAGTCGTTCACCTGCACGTCTACGCGGCGGGGGTAGATGGCCAGCACCGTGATGGAGCCGAGCCGCTGCCCCGTGCGCAGGCGGTGGCGGCCGGCGCTGTCGCCCACCGTGAACACGGCGATCGACAGCCGCGGGTTGGGCGAGTACACGATGGAGGCCAGCCGCAGGTCCTCCACGCGGTACCCCAGGTCGGCCGCGCTCAGCAGCGGCTGGAAGGGGTCCGGGCGGCCGCCGCGCTGGTAGCGGAACACCTCGCGGCGATAGCTCTCGATGGGGCGCACCGCCGAGTCGGCGGGCGCCGCGGGTTGCGCGGCCGCCGGGACGGCGAGCCCCAGCGCCAGCGCGACGGCCGCCAGGGCGGCCCTACTCCGCGGGTTTCTCATTTTCCGTCGGCGTGCTGGGGATCACGTAGGTCTCGATGGAGAAGCGCGCCTCCACCCGGACGGCGTCGGCCGGCCCGGGGTTCGCGGCCGCTCCCGGGCCGCCGGCGGCCGCGGTGGGCGCCAGCGTCAGGTTCAGCGGGGTCACGATGCGCGGCAGCGACGCCACGCGCGTCAGGAAGTCGCCCACGTCGTGGTAGCGCCCCACCACCGCCATGTCGTACGCGCGGCGGGTGTAGTAGGCCTCCTCGGTGGCGCCGCTGGGCTGGATCAGCGCGATCTCCACGTTGGTGCGCTGCGCCTCGGCCGAGATGGCGTCCAGCAGGTCCGGCAGCTCCTCGCCCGACGGGATCAGCCCCTCCACGGCCTCGAGCTGGCGGCGGTAGCTGGCGAGCGTCCCCTCCACGTCCGTCCCCACCCCGCGGGTGAGGGCGCGGGCGGAGGAGTTGCGCGTCTGCAGCTCCTCATAGCGGGTGCGGAGCGCGGCCACCTCCGCCTGGCGCGGGGCGTACACGTAGTCGTAGAAGAGGTAGCCCAGCAGGGCCACCATCACGCCGCCCAGCATCAGGTTGCGGCGAAGCTGCGGGTCGAGCGGAGGAAGTGCCATGGCTCAGCGCGCGGTGGGAAGGACGGGTACGATCTCCAGAAGCGACGAGTCCGGCTGCTCGTAGCGCGCTTCCAGGGTGAACTTCAGGTACGTGCGTCCTTCGGTGGTCGTCTGCTCGCTGGTCACCAGCGCCACGTCGCGGATCATCGGCGACAGCTCCAGGTTCTTCATGAAGCGCGTCAGCGCCTGCGTGGAGCCGGCGGCGCCCTCCACCGAGAAGGCGGGCCCGTCCGGCGCGGCGGGGGCGGCCCGCGCGGCGGACTCCTTTTTCGCCGTGTCCGCGGCGGCGGGGGCCGGTGCGGCGCCGCCGTCGTCCTCGGAGGTGGCGAGCTTGGTGAGCCAGGTGAACGGGGGAACCGCGCGGCTCACCTCGTCCATCAGGTGCGGCCACACGTAGCGGCGCCCGTCCACGCTGCGGATCACGGCGATCTTGCTCTCGATGGTGTCGCGGCGCGCGTCCAGCGTCTCCATCAGCGAGATGGTGCGGGCCAGCCGCACCGAGTCCGCCGTCTCGCGCTCCACGCTCGCCTGCAGCTCCGCGCGGGCGGCGCCCGTCTTCCACCACCCCAGCCCGGCCAGGATCAGCAGGATGAGGGCGGCGCCCCCCACGGCGGCCACGCGCGGATCGCCCCCCACCTTGGGCAGCGACGGCGTACGGGCTCCACGCGCGGCGGAGGCACGTTTCGGCGTGCCGCCGGGGAGAAGGTTGATCTGGATCAAGGGTGTGTACCCGGGCGTTCGGCGGTGCCCCGGCGCTGTGCGCGGGGCGGAATTTCGTTCGGGGGGCGGCCCTAGTTGGCGCCGCGCAGGGCGAGCCCCACGGCCAGCATCAGCATGGGGGCCAGCTCGTCAACGGGGAAAAAGGTGCCCGCGCCGCTGCGCACGCGCAGGCGCTGGAGCGGCGAGGCGAGCTCGGTGCGGGTGCGCAGGCGCGCGGCCACCACGTCCACCAGCCCCGGGATGCGCGTGGAACCGCCGCTCAGGTACACCCGCGACAGTCCGCCGCCCGCGTCGCTGGCGGCCAGAAAGGCCCCGGCGCGCTCGATCCCCAGCGCCAGCTCCTCGCACCCCTCGTTCAGCAGCTCGCGGAACTCGGCGGCGCGCGGGGAGCGCCCCTCCAGCACCGCCTCGGCCTCCTCCACCGTCAGCCCGTGGCGGCGGCGCAGCTCCTCACGCAAGCGGCGCGAGCCGAAGGGGATGTCGCGCGTCAGCACCAGCGCGCCCTCCTGCAGCACGTTCACGGTGGAGATCTCGTGCCCCACGTTCACAAGGGCGCAGATCCCGTCCATCGCCTCGGGGTAGTTGTACTCGAAGGCGTTGTGCAGCGCGCAGGCGTCCACGTCCACCACGGTGGCGGCGAGCCCCGCGTCGCGCAGCAGCCCCACCCGCTGCTCCACCACCTCGCGCTTGGCGGCCACGAGCAGCACGTTCATCTGCAGGCCGTCGCTCAGCGGGTCCACGATCTGGAAGTCCAGCTGCACGCTCTCCATGTCGTAGGGAACGTACTGCTCGGCCTCCCAGCGGATCACCTCGCGGGCGTCGGCTTCCTTCATCCGGTCCATCTGGATCTTCTTCACCATCACGTCGCGCCCGCCCACCGCGGCCACCAGCGTCTTCGGCTTCACCCCCGCCGTGGTGAGGAGCGACTGCACCGTCTGCACGACGATCTGCGGGTCCATCACCTCCCCTTCCACGATGGCGTCGGCCATCAGCGGGGTGTGGGAGACGTGGACGAGCTCGGGCTCGGCGCCGGAATGGTCGATCACGGCCAGCTTCACGTAGCCGCTGCCGATGTCGAGGCCCACCGTGCTCTTGTTGCGGCGGAGGAAGGAAACCATGCTGCTTTTTTGAAAACGAGTTCCGTAGGCGCGCGGCAAACTACGCGGCGCAGCGGGTGTGGCGGGGTGGAGTTGTAAGGAGGTACACGACAGTGTACGTCGCTCCCGGTTCGGCGTCAAGGACGCGGTCTGCCACCTTTCTGCTACCGCACCACCTCGAACCATCCCTGCGGGGGACGGGTGAGGAGAAAGCGGGGGTTGGCGTCGTTGAAAGCCTGCTGCGCGCGCCGGTTGACGCAGGGGTCGAAGACGATGTCCATGGTACCGGACAGGTCGTTGTTTCCGTTGACCTTGTTGACCGTCACCGTGTTGAGCCCCACCACCGCGCCCACCACCTTGACGCTGCCGGTCACGTCCAGCGCGCCCTCCACCAGGATGATCCCCTTGAACTTGAAGTTGCCGGAGATCTTGAGCCCGCCGTTAACCACCACCAGCACCCCCTGCCCGTGGTCGCCCTGCAGGTCCACCTGCCCGCCCTGCGCGTCGATCCCGATGGTGGGATAGTACGAGGTGTCCGCGCTGCTGGCGGTGCACGTCACTCCCAGCGACCTCGGGCACCCCCAGTTGGCGATGGAGTCCTTGGGCACCGTCGAAAGCGCCTTGAAGCTGCTGGGAAAGGTGCGTGCGCTGGTGAGGAGCGGCCCGAACTTGATGTGCGCCTGCCTCGCCACCTGCAGCGGCGTCTTGCCGCCCAGGATGCGGGCCTGGAACTGCGCCTTGGTCTCGTCGGTCTGCCGCGAGCCGCCCACCAGATCCACCCCGTTGCCGGACTTGAGCACCTGCCCCTCCTTGGAGGTCTCGATGGCGGGCACCGCGCCCGCGGTCCCGCACTTGTCCACGTCCTGCGCCTGCCCGATGATCGAGGCGCTCCCCTTCACTTCCACGGTGCCGCCAAAGGAGCCGGCGCCCTTGATGTTGAGGTTGAGCTGGTCCGGGGCGAGCTCGAGCTGCAGGAACGCCCCGAGCGTGCGGCTGGAACGCCCGCCGGAGCGCACGGGCGCCGCGGTGATGCAGTACACGGCGCGCCCGTCGGTGCGGGTGCCGTCCGCGGCGGTGACCGGGTTGCGGCGGTAGAGCTGGCGGATGGTGTACGTGCCCGTGCCGCCGCTGGACAGGTCGAACGGGCTGGGCACCATCGCCGCGGAGGGCGCGGTGAAGGAGTCCGCGCGGAGGGCCACGTCGATGCGGCTGACGGCGGTCTCCAGCGCCTCCTCCGCGTTGTAGACGCCGCGCGTGGCGTCCTGCTGCGCGCTGCTGATGGCGAGGTCGGTGGAGGAGCTGACCAGCGCGGCGGTGACCAGGATGGACACCACCACCAGCCCGATCATCGCCAGCGGGAGCGCTACGCCGCGCTCGCAGCGGAGCGCCCTGAAGTGATTCTGCATGGAATTGCCTGGGCGGGTGCGCTAGCGGAAGTTGCGGAGCGACACGGTGATGGAGTCCTTGGTGGAGACCTTGCGGGTTCCCGAGCTCACGCCCGTGCCCTGCCGGGCCTTCATCGTCACGATCACCCGCACGTTGCGGATGGAGTCGCGCCTCACCGCGTCGACGGGCGCGGAGAAGGCGACCCCCGCGGCGTTGAGGTAGCGGATGGTGAGGTTCTCGATGGGGCCGGCGAGCGGCTCGGGCCTCCCGCTTCCGCTGAGCTCGCGCGTCATCCAGCGGTCGCCGGCGGCGTCCGCCGCTCCCCCGCCGTACGCCACGGAGCGCCACACGTACGCGGCCAGCCCCGGAGTGCCGGGCACGCCCCCTTCCACGTCGTCGAACTTCACCACCACCGTCTTCGTGGCGTCGTCCACCAGCCCGCCGCACGGCGACGTAGCGGCCAGGGCCGGCGAGAGCGTGTCGCCGCGCGCGGCGTCGTCGTCGGAGTCGAACACCGGCGGTATCGAACCGTCCACGCTCCCCTCCGTCCGCTGCAGCACCAGCCCGGTGCGCAGCGGGATCCCCGCGGCTGCGGCGGTCACCCACACGCTCTTGTCGAACACCACGTAGCGGGATCCGGAGCTCGCGCCGCAGTACACCCCCCACGCCATGGGAGAGCGAAAGCGGATGGTGTCGGTGCCGGCCATCAGCAGCCCGCCGGGCAGGGGCACGGTGCGCAGCTCGCTCCCCAGCAGCTCCAGCGTGCCGCGCGCGTTGTCCTGCACCTCCTGGCGCGCGTACTGGATGTCGGTGAAGCGGGCCTGGCTGGTGACGAGCTGCAGGATCACCCCGGCCAGGAAGCCGGCGATCACCAGCGACACCAGGAGCTCCACCAGGGTGAAGCCGGCGGCGCGCGTGTCTCGGGGTGCGCGGTTCATGGGATCTGGGGATCGAAGAGGTACGAGTTCAACACCACCGGGGCGGCGCGCACCAGGCGCGACCCCGTCGTCTTGGGGCTCACCGTCACGGTGAGCCGCGCCTGCTTCACCGCCTGCCGCGTGGCTTCGCGCTTCACGGTGGCCGTGTCGCCACCCACCAGCAGCACCTGCGTCGTCTGGCTGATGGGGAGCGCGGCGGGGGCGTTGCGGATCTCGTTGCGTAGCGACTCCATGCTGGACGCCGCGAGCGTGGCGTAGCGCCCCTGCTTCTCCGAGAGCGTCACCACGCGCGCGGCTCCGATCCCCAGCGCCTCGAGGCTCAGCAGCCCCACGGCCAGGATCACCATGGCGATCATCACTTCGATGAGCGTGAAGCCCTCGTTGCCGCGCGGCGCGCGAGGGGCGGAATCAGCGTGCACGTGTCACCTTGCCGAGTGGGGAGATCTTGATGCTGTCTACGTTGGCGCTGTCGCGGAGCGCCTGGATGCGCTCGGTTCCTCCGCGGCGCATTCCGCGGCTGTCGAACACCACCGAGTCGAGCACGGGCCGCAGCAGGAGGCCCGGGTAGTTCTGCGTAACGCGCACGGTCTTCACCGTGTCCATCGTCACTCCGTCCGCCTTGCGGACTTCCACCTGGTAGGCGGTGCCGGTGCTGTTGATCACCAGCCGCGCCGCATTTCCGGCGCGGATGGCGCGCATCCGCGTGAGGCTCAGGTCCGTGGCGAGCTGGTTCATGGCCCCCGTCTGCCGGGCGCTCTTGCCCACTCCGCGAAGGCGCGGCGCGGCGAGTGCGGCCATGATGGCGACGATGACGAGGGTCGCGAGCAGCTCGGGGAGCGAATAGCCCCGGCGGCAGCGGAGAGGGGGATGCGGTGAGGTGTGCATGGCCTCCCCTTAAGGAAGGACCGTGCCCGCCGCTTACCTCCTATCCCGCAACGACTTAGCGCTACCGCATCCACGTGCGGAGGTAGCAAGGTTTGCTGCACTGGCAAACGTTGCGCACCCTGAGGTTCCCCAACTGCATGGCGGTTCTCCACTCTCAGAACCGCCGTCGGACGCGGCCGAGCACCGATACGGTGAGCGAGTCCACCACGTCGTTCCGCCGCGACCAGACGGTGCGGTTCTCGAAGGGGAGGAGGAGCCCGCGCGATCCGAACACGATGTTGGTGTCGTTGTTGGACTCCAGGCACACCCCGCTCGCCGAGCTTTGCAGCCGCGCCACGCGCACCACCTGCGGCGCGGGATCGCGGACGGTGATCCGGTACCCGTCCGCCGAGAAGCGGCCGGAGTGGGGGTCGCCGCACGAGCCCTCGTTGATGAAGCGCAGCTCCACGCGGCTCCCCCCGCGCACCGCCAGCATCCGCGTGTACGAGATGTCCGCCGCCAGCTGGTGGAGCGCCGCCGTCGTCTGCGCGCGCGCCAGCACCCGGCCGAGCGAAGCCGTGGCCAGCCCCGCCAGTATCCCGATCAGCGCCAGCACCGCCATCAGCTCCACCAGGGTGACACCCGCTCTCCGATCTTCCACCGCCACCTCCCCGCCCAGCCGGGCGAACGCGTTTCAGCACGAGCAACGCGTCCACTCTGTAAGCTTTCACGCGAGTGCGCAAGAACTTTCTACGTGCTGGCGGAAGCGGGTCGCACCGGCGGGGAAAGCCGGTTCTCACAATGGTTTGCGGATGGCGCACGCGGAGCGGCGGCGCGCGAGAACGGACCAGGAGGGCGCGCAAAAGGGGCGGCGCACCCATCGGTGCGCCGCCCCTGTAAAGCTGTATACCGCGTCCGCTACGCCGCCGACTCGGCGGGGCGCTTGATGGCCCAGAGCCGCAGGAGGAGCTCCTCCATCGCCTGGCGGTCGGTGAGCGAGGCGGACTTGAGGAGGCGGTCGGTGCGCAGGAGCTCGCACAGGGCTGCATCGAGCTCCGGGAGCGTCCAGCGGCGGGCCTGGGGGACGATCCGCTTCGCCATCCAGCGCTGGAACGGCTTCAGCTCGCGCTCCAGCGCGCCCTGCCCGCCCGCGCACGCGATGCCCACCTTGAGCAGCTGCCCGCCCATCCCGATCACCAGCCCCACCGCGTTCTCCCCCGCCTCCAGCAGCGTGGGGAGGGTGGCGAGCGCTTCGCGGAACTTGCGGTCGGCCACCAGGTCGAACCACGCCCAGCGGTCCTGCCGCGGCACGGAGCCGCCCACGGCGCGCACGTCGTCCAGCGTGATCCGCTTCCGATCGCTGGCGTAGGCGACCAGCTTGGCCAGCTCGGAGCGCAGCATCCCCAGGTCCACCCCGATGGCGGTCACGACCGCGCGCGCGGCCTCCGCGTCCAGCTCCACGCCGTGCACCTCGCTGGCGGAGTCCATCATCCACCCGGGCGCGTCGTTGGGGTCCAGCGGCGCGAACTCGGTGGAGACGGCGCGCTTCTTCAGCTCGTCGTAGAACTTGGCCTTGGACGCGGCGGGGATGACGGCGGAGAGGACGAGGACCAGCCCGGCCGGCGGCGCCGCGGCCACCGCCTCCACCACCTCGCGCGCCTTGGGCGAGAGCCCCTGCGCGTCGCGCACCACCACCACGCGGTGCTCGGCCATCATGGGCGGCGTGGCGGTGAGCGACGCCAGGTCGTCGGCCGTGACTTCGGCGCCGCGGAGCTGGTCGAAGTTGAAGTCGCGCGTGGAGGGGTCCAGGTACGCGGCCACCACGCGGCCCACCGCCTCCTCGCGCGAGAAATCCTCTTCGCCATGGAAGAAGAACACACCCCCCGGAACACGGTCCCGGAGAGTGCGTTCGAGCTTGTCGGCCGAGATCTGGGGCACGTTCTTCAGCGGGCGAGGAGGTCGCCTTCGGTGTGCGCCGCGACGGTGGTGACGAGGGGGCCGTCCTT